>NZ_CALRZC010000072.1:0-35140 GCF_943372545.1 Variovorax sp. YR752
CAGTGCGCGGACCGCGGCGTGATCTTCACTGTCGTGCCGACCAACTCTTACTACCTGCGCACGCTGCCCCCGGAACGCTGGGCTATTGACCACCCCATCCGCCGCATGCCCGGCCTGGGCCTGCGCATCCACCCGAACACGGATGACCCGACGCTGCACCAGGTCACGCCCACGGGCGCCTGGCTGATGATGGTGCGCGACTTCGGCTTCGGCTTGGACGACCTGCGCGGCTTCATGCACAACGGCCTGGACGGCGCGTGGATCGACGACTCGCAGCGCCGCCAGTGGCGCGCCGAATGGAGCGCCGCCTTCGACGCGCTGCGCGCCCGCCTGCCCTCCGAACCCACGCCTTCCGCCACACCCTTCCCCGGATGAACCCCGCCATGACCACGAACCGCCGCCTGATCCTTGCCGCCGCACTCTGCGCCGCCCTGCCCACGGGCGCCTTCGCCCAACAGGCCTGGCCTGCTGCCAAGCCCCTCACGCTGATCGTGCCCTACACGGCCGGCGGCAGCGTGGACGTCAACGCCCGCCTCGTGGCGCAGCGCCTGGGCGAACGGCTCACGCAGTCGGTGGTGATCGAGAACGTGAGCGGCGCGGGCGGCGCCATCGGCGTGGCCAAGGCCGTGAACGCGGCGCCCGACGGCTACACGCTGGCGGTCGGCCCCGACAGCGCCATCGCCATCGGCCGGCTGGTCAACCCCTCGGCCTTCCGCTTCGATCCGCTGAAAGACCTGGCGCCCGTCGGCCTGCTCAACACCGCGCCGATGGTGCTGGTGGCGCGCCCCGGCTTGGACGTGCGCAGCTACGCCGACTTCGTGAAGCTCGCCAAGGCCCAGCCCGGCCACTACAACTACGCCACCTCGGGCGTGGGCACGGTGCTGCAACTGGCGATGGAACTGCTCAAGGAGCGCAGCGGCATCTTCGTGACGCACGTGCCCTACCGCGGCGGTGCGCAGATTGCCACCGACGTGATCGGCGACCAGGTCGACCTCGCGATGCTGGTGAGCACCAGCGCCATTCCGCATGTGAACGGCAAGCGACTGAAGGCGCTGGGCATCACCGGCAGCCAGCGCCTGCCGGCGCTGTCGCAGGTGCCCACCTTCAACGAGATGCCCGGCCTCAAGGGCTACGACATGGTGAGCTGGACCGGCATCTTCGCGCCCGCGAAAACGCCGCCGGCCGTGGTGGCGCGGCTCAACCAGGAACTGAATGCGGTGCTGCAGGAAGAAGGCGTGCGCGCCAAGCTGGCGGAGCAAGGCGCATTGCCGGGCAGCGGAACCCCGGAGGCGTTCGGGAAGTTCGTGCAGGCCGAGTACGCACGGAATCAAAAGATCGTGCAGACCGCCAACATCAAAGAGTAAAAAGCTCGCCCCCAGGCTGCGCGCACTTCGTGTCGCTTCGCCAACCCCCTACCGGGGGCAACACCTGAGGCCCGGCAAAGCCGGTTCCTCGGTGTTCGCTTGAAGGGGCCGACGCAGAGTCGGTCAGTGGCTGACTGAAAAGGCTCAGCCGGCCTTCTCGTTGCTCTCGTCTTCCGGCCAGTCGCGGATGTACGCCTTGAGCATCTTGTTCTCGAAGTTCTGCGCGTCGACCACGGCCTTGGCCACGTCGTAGAAGCTGATCACGCCCATGAGCATGCGCTTGTCCATCACGGGCATGTAGCGCGCGTGGCGCTCCAGCATGATGCGGCGGATTTCGTCGAGGTCGGTTTCGAGGGTGCAGGTGACCGGCGCGTCGTCCATGGCCTTGCGCACCAGCGTGGTCCCGACCTGGCCGCCGTTTTTGACGACTGCCATGATCACTTCGCGGAACGTGAGCATGCCGACCAGGTCGCCGTGCTCCATGACCACCAGCGAACCGATGTCCTTGTCCGCCATGGTCTGGGCGGCTTCTGCCAGCGGGTCGTCGGGCGTGATGGTGAAGAGCGTGTTGCCCTTGACGCGAAGAATGTCGCTGACTTTCATGGTGGTGCTCCTCTCGGGGATTCGTCGTTCTCGGCGTCGTGCCAATTTGAATATAGCCCACAATCGACGCCGACCCGAACGCCCCTGTCGCCTGTGCATGCATTGCACGCGTAACGGGGCATTGCGAAGAGACAACAGAAAGGCCTTCATGCCCGGTTATTCCGACCCCGGTTTCGACACCCTCGCGCTGCACGCCGGCGCCGCCCCCGATCCCACCACCGGTGCGCGGGCCGTCCCCATCCACCTGACGACCTCCTTCGTCTTCGAATCCAGCGACCACGCCGCCGCGCTCTTCAACCTGGAGCGCGCGGGCCACGTGTATTCGCGCATCAGCAACCCGACCAACGCGGTGCTGGAGCAGCGCGTGTCGGCACTCGAAGGCGGCATCGGCGCCATCGCCACGGCCAGCGGCCAGGCGGCGCTGCACCTGTCGGTCGCCACGCTGATGGGCGCGGGCTCGCACATCGTGGCGAGCACGGCGCTGTATGGCGGCTCGCAGAACCTGCTGCACTACACGATGCGCCGCTTCGGCATCGACACCACCTTCGTGAAGCCCGGCGACCTCGACGGCTGGCGCGCCGCGGTACGCCCCGAGACCAAGCTGTTCTTCGGCGAGACCGTGGGCAACCCGGGCCTCGATGTGCTCGACATTCCCGCCGTGAGCGACATCGCGCACGAAGCCGGTGTGCCGCTGCTGGTCGACTCCACGCTCACCTCGCCCTACCTCATCAAGCCCTTCGACTGGGGCGCCGACCTGGTCTACCACTCGGCGACCAAGTTCCTGTCGGGCCACGGCACCGTGATCGGCGGCGTGGTGGTCGACGGCGGCAGCTTCGACTGGGAGAAGTCGGGCAAGTTCGCCGAGCTCACGCAGGCCTACGACGGCTTCCACAACATGGTGTTCAGCGAGGAAAGCACCGTCGGCGCCTTCCTGCTGCGCGCACGCCGCGAAGGCCTGCGCGACTTCGGCGCCTCGATGAGCCCGCACACGGCGTGGCTGATATTGCAGGGCATCGAGACGCTGCCGCTGCGCATGGAGCGCCACATCGACAACACGCAGAAGGTGGTCGAGTTCCTGTCCGCGCACCCGTTCGTGTCGCGCGTGGGGCATCCGCTGATCGAATCGCACCCCAGCCATGCGCTCGCGAAAAAGCTGCTGCGTCACGGCGCGCGCGGCGCCGGCGCGGTGTTCAGCTTCGACATCAAGGGCAGCCGCGCACAGGGCAAGGCCTTCATCGAGGCGCTCAAGCTGTTCAGCCACCTGGCCAACGTGGGCGACTGCCGCAGCCTGGTGATCCACCCGGCGAGCACCACGCACTTCCGCATGACCGACGAGGCGCTCGCGGGCGCGGGCATCTCGCAGGGCACGATCCGCCTGTCGATCGGCCTGGAAGACCCGGCCGACCTGATCGACGACCTCAAGCGCGCGCTGAAGGCCGCGGAAAAGGCGGGGGCCTGACATGCACTACACCGTCAACGGCCACAGCACCTACTGCTACACCGCCGGCAAGCCCTTCGATGCGGCCAAGCCCACGGTGGTGTTCATCCACGGCGTGCTCAACGACCACAGTGTGTGGATTCTGCAAAGCCGCTGGTTCGCCAACCACGGCTGGAACGTGCTGGCGGTCGACCTGCCGGGCCACTGCAAGAGCGCCGGCGCGCCACCGGCCAGCGTGGAAGAGGCCGCGCAGTTCGTCATCGCGCTGCTCGACGCAGCGGGCGTACAGAAGGCCGCGCTGGTCGGCCACAGCTTCGGCTCGCTGATCGCGCTCGAAACCGCGGCGCGCGCGCCCGAGCGCATCACGCAGCTCGCGATGGTCGGCACGGCCTACCCGATGGTGGTGTCGCCCGCGCTGCTCGAAAGCTCGGTGAGCGATCCGCAGCGCGCCATCGCGATGGTCAACACCTTCTCGCACTCCCTGCTGGCGCCGCCGCCGTCGTCGCTCGGCCCGGGCACCTGGCTGTACGGCAGCTCGCGCGCGCTGATGCGCCGCGTGCTCGCGAGCAACCGCGAGGCCAATGTGTTCCACATCGGCTTCAAGGCCTGCAACGACTACGCGAACGGCGAAGCCGCGATGGAGAAGGTGCAGTGCCCGGTGCTGTTCCTGCTCGGCGACGCCGACCAGATGACGCCGCCGCGCGCCACCAAGGCGCTGGTGAGCAAGGCGCGCAATCCCAAGGTGGTGACGGTGCACGCCGGCCATGCGCTGATGAGCGAGGCGCCGGACGAGGTGCTGTTCGCGCTGCGCGACTTCGTCGCGGGCTGAAGAACGTGGAATGCGCAGGGCGGTGTTTCAGCTGCCCAGCGCGTTGATGTCCGCCGGGTCGAGCAGCACCTTGCGCGCGCCCTGGCGTGCCACCGTGAGCATCGCGCGGCCCAGCTTCTCGGTGGTGGTCACGCGGTCAGGCCACCAGCGGTGGGCCAGCCCCAGCACGGGCTTGAGCACGACGATCGCGGCGTCGTACAGCGGCGTCTTCGAGCGCACGCCGTGCAGCGGCTGGATCATGCCGGGCCGGAACATGTAGGACGCGCGGAACGGCAGGCGCATCAGCGCGTTCTCGGTCGCGCCCTTCACGCGCGCCCACATGCGTTCACCGCGCTCGCTGCTGTCGGTGCCCGCGCCCGTCACGTAGGTGAAGGTCATGCCCGGGTTCAGGCCCGCCAGCACGGTGGCGGCGGCCATCGTCAGGTCGTAGGTGATGCGCTTGTACTCGGGCTCCTTCATGCCCACCGACGACACGCCCAGGCAGAAGAAGCAGGCATCGAAGCCCGTCAGCTGCGACTCGATGGCGCGGTAGTCGTACATGTCTTTGTGCACCAGGTCCTGCAGCTTGGGATGCTGCTGCCCGGTGGCGCTGCGCCCCACGGCCACCACGCGTTCCACATCGGGCGCCAGCAGGCACTCGCGCAGCACGCCCTGCCCCACCATGCCGGTGGCGCCAAAGATCAGGATGTTCATGGGAGGGAGGCTCCGAAGGGGTCGGTCAGACCGCGAAGGCCGCGGGCTTTTTCTCGAGCACGGCCAGGAGCAGGTCGACGTCGAGGCTGGAAGGTTGCGGCGGCTGCAGCGCGCCCAGCAGGCGCGACAGCGTCTCGATGTGCGGCAGCAGCGGACCCAGAAAGCGCGTGCCGTCGGCGCCCGCCACCAGCAGGGTCGGAAAGGTCTCGACGTCGAAGGCGTCGGCGATCTCGGCGTGGTCTTCGATGTCGACCCAGGCGAAGCGGAACTGCGGGTGCGCCTTTGCCAGCTCAACCAGCAGCGGCCGGTAGTCGCGGCAGGTGCCGCACCATTCGGCGCACAGGCAGACGACCCACGGCGCGTTGGCATCGGCAGAAGAAGCGGCGGGGACGGCGGGAACAGCGCTCAAAGTGGATACGGTGAAGGTGGGATGGCGAACCCGGGTGGTGCGTCCGCAGGCTCGTGGCTATTATCAACAAAGCCCCTGCGGGGCGCAGGAGACACACGATGAACACCTCCACCCCTGCCACGCCGGTTACGCCGGGCGCGCCGGCCACGGTCGATCCGCGCCGCTTCACGCGCTTTGCCGAGTTCTATCCCTTCTATCTGACCGAGCACGCCAACGTCACCTGCCGGCGGCTGCATTTCGCGGGCTCGACGATCTCGCTGCTGTGCCTCGTGGCCCTGGTGGTCACGATGAACCCGTGGTGGCTGCTGGCCGGGCTGGTGGCCGGCTACGGCTTCGCCTGGGTCGGGCATTTCGGCTTCGAGAAGAACAGGCCGGCCTCGTTCAAGCGCCCGCTGTATTCCTTCATGGGCGACTGGGCGATGTACCAGGACATCTGGGCCGGGCGGGTGAAGATCTTCTAAGGCCTGTCTCGCGACCGGCTACTTGCAGCCGGTCACGGCGCCCAGCGTGGCGCCCAGCCGGTCGTGCAGCCGATTGCTGTAGGCAAGACCAGGATGAACGCCGTCCGACAGATCGCCGGCACCGTCGAATCGCACCGCACCCCAATCGACAAACGGCACGTTCATGGTCTGCGCGAGCCGACGCACCAGCAGGTCGTATTGATCGCGTCGCGTCAGCTGTTCCTTGCGGATGTAGAGCCCCGGCGTCTCTACCTGACGCGAAAACCCGGTGAGAACCGGCTCACGCCCTTCGGCGCGCACGCGCACGAGCATGTCGTGCAGTGTCTGCACAAACACCGCGGGTTTCACGTTGCGCCATGCATCGATCACACCGTTTTCGATGACCACCCAGCGACCCGTTCGCGGGGCTGCATCGAAGCGTTGCGCCAGTTCTGTCAGCAACACGGCCGGAACCGCGTGGTCGACCAGGGTGAGGCCCGGGTGCCTGCGCATCAGGGCCGTAAGCGGCCGGTCCGGAAGGTTCGTGCCCGCCACGATGCTGTCGCCATAGACCTCGGCCACGCATCGTTGCGGCGCCGCAGGTGCAACGGCGGGCGGCAACGCCGTGGTCGGCGGCACGACGGTCGGCCCGGCACTTGGCGCAGAGGTCGGTGCAGACGCTTGCCGCTCTTCGCGCGCGACGTGGCCGCATCCGCCCAACAGGGCCGAGCAGCAAAGCAGCAGGATGAAGAGGGGCGCCCGCGAATTTCGACGCGCATGCGTCACTCGCCGCGACGGGTGCGGCGCGCAATTTCCTGACATTGTTTTTCCCTGAGGGGAGTGAGGCTCCCGGTTCTTCTGGTCGAAGCGTCTGGCGCTTCGGCGTCGGCGCCAGCAAAGCGCGGACACACGCCGCAGGGATCACTGGCGCGTTGAAGAATAGCGATGACAGGGCGAGGTCAATTCACATCAAAAGAAGTCAATTGCCAAAAAAACAAATCAATTGTCGGCAAAATAGGTCGCCCGCCGACGCGACCGATTCAAAGGCGTCTAGATCAGCAGCACGTCGCCCAGCCGCAGCGTGTGCAGCGGGCCCTTCTGCCAGAGGTCTTCGAGCGGCTCGGCGCGCGGCATCAGCAGTTGGCGCAACAGCGGCTCGATGGGCGTCGACGGGTCGGCCAGCAGCACGTAGCGCGGGTCCTCGTTGGCGGGCTCCTCGGCCAGCGGCGCGATCCAGTCGAGCCGCACCAGCGTGTCGATCACCGGCACCAACTGCAGCCCGTCGACCCGCATGCGCGTCAGCAGCTCGCTCGCGCCCATGCCCTTGGCTGGCGTGGCCCGCGCGCGCGCCAGGTGCTGCAGCACCTCCATCGCGAGCTGCATCGGCCAGCCCGCCGCACCGCCCCGGCGCGCCACGCCCACCAGCAGGCTCGGCAGGTAGGCCGCGATGACGGCGCCCAGCAGCACGATCACCCACGCCACGTAGATCCACACCAGCAGGATCGGGAAGGTGGCAAAGGCACCGTACAGCACCGAATAGGTCGGCACCAGGCTCAGGTAGTAGCCGAGCACGCGCTTGGCGATCTCGATGGCGGCCGCCACGAAGAGGCCGCCGGCCCAGGCGTGCGACCAGCGCACCGTGGTGTTCGGCACGTAGTGGTACAGCGCGGCCATGCCGGCCGCGAGCAGCACGAATTCGAAGGTGTCGAAGACCAGTTTCACGATGCTCACGCCCACCACGCCGCGCGAGGCGGTGAACACATACGAGGTGGTCGACAGGCTCACCGCCAGGATCAGCGGCCCGAGCGTGATGGTGGCCCAGTAGATCAGCACCCGCTGCGCCAACGGCCGCGGCGTGCGCACGCGCCAGATGTTGTTGAGCGTCTTGTCGACGGTGAGGATCAGCGCAATGGCAGTGATCAGCAGCACCACCAGGCCCGCGATGCCCAGGCCGCCGGCCTTGCTCGCGAACTGGTTCAGGTAGCCCAGCACCTGGCGCGCGATGTTGTCGGGAATCAGGCTCTCGATCAGCCAGCGCTGCAGGCGGCCCTGCATGGTGGCGAACATCGGGAACACGGTGAACAGCGCGAGCGCCACGGTGAAGAACGGCACCATCGCGATGGTGGTGGTGAAGGTGAGACTGCTGGCCGTGAGGCCGAGGCGGTCTTCGCGAAAACGCTCGCCCAATACCGCTGCGGTGTTGCGCCATGGAAAGCGCGAAAGATCCCTCCAAAGCTGCCGACGATTCATGCCCGGTATCATGCCATCCGCTCTTTCCAGAGGCGCCCCACACCCCGGTGCGCCCCCTCTTTCTCTTTCGCCGCCACCGTGTCCGACACCCCACTCCCGCCCTCTTCCGTCCGCGCCACCCGTTGGTTTGCCGTGGGCAGCCTCGTCGGCCTGATCGTGCTGGGCTTGGCCTGGGAGCTGTGGCTGGCGCCGCTGCGCCCGGGCGGCTCGCTGCTTGCGCTCAAGGTGCTGCCGCTGGTCATTCCGCTGGCGGGGCTCTACAAGAACCGCATGTACACCTACCGCTGGGTCAGCCTGATGATCTGGCTCTACTTCACCGAAGGCGTGGTGCGCGCCTGGAGCGACACCAACGGCGTGGGGCAGATCCTCGCGCTCATCGAGGTGCTGCTGTGCCTCGTGCTCTTCGCGGCCTGCGCGTGGCATGTGCGCCTTCGCCTGCGTCACGCCAAGGCCGCTGCTGCCGCTGCATCTGCCCGTCAACTGGAGGCTTCCGCCCAATGACTTCTTCTGCCACCCACACCGCATTGATCGACCAACTGCGCGCCATCGTCGGCGCCTCGCATGTGCTGAACGAGGGCGACCTCACCGCCTACGAGCAGGACTGGCGCAAGCGCGCGCGCGGCAAGTCGCTGGCCGTGGTGCGCCCGGCCAATGCGCAGCAGGTGGCCGACGTGGTCAAGGCCTGCGCCGCGGCCGGCACGGCCGTCATTCCGCAGGGCGGCAACACCGGCCTGGCGGTCGGCTCCATTCCCGACGACAGCGGCACGCAGGTGGTGCTGAGCCTGCAGCGCCTGAACGCGATCCGCAGCATCGACGCCGCCAACCTCACGATGACCGTCGAGGCCGGCTGCATCCTGCAGACGCTGCAAGAGACGGCCGAGAAGGCCGGCTACCTGTTCCCGCTGAGCCTCGCGGCCGAGGGCAGCTGCACCATCGGCGGCAACCTGGCCACCAACGCCGGCGGCACGCAGGTCGTGCGCTACGGCAACACGCGCGACCTGTGCCTGGGCCTGGAAGTGGTCACGCCGCAGGGCGAAATCTGGGAAGGCACGAGCGGCCTGCGCAAGGACAACACGGGCTATGACCTGCGCGACCTGATCGTCGGCAGCGAAGGCACGCTGGGCGTCATCACCGCCGCGACCATGAAGCTGTACCCGCTGCCCGCCGCGCAGCTCACGGCCTGGGCGGCAGTGCCTTCGCTCGACCACGCGGTCACGCTGCTGGGCCTGGCGCACAAGCACCTGGGCTCGGGCCTCACGGGCTTCGAAGTGATGGGCAAGTTTGCGCTGAGCCTGGTCGACAAGCACATGCCGCAGCTGCGCGTGCCCTTCATCAACGATGAAGCGGTGCCCTACTGCGTGCTGCTCGAGAACTCCGACAGCGAGTCCGAAGACCACGCCCGCGCGCGCTTCGAGGCACTGCTCGAAACCGCGTTTGAAGACGGCTGCGTGAGCGACGCGGTGGTGGCCGAAAACCTCACGCAGGCGCACCAGCTCTGGCACATCCGCGAGAGCATTCCGCTGGCGCAGGCCGAGGAAGGCCTGAACATTAAGCACGACATCTCGATCCCGGTGTCGCGCATCCCGGCCTTCGTGGAAGCCACCGACGCACTGCTCCAGCGCGAGATCGCCGGCGTGCGGCTCGTGAACTTCGGCCACCTGGGCGACGGCAACCTGCACTACAACGTGCAGGCGCCCGAGAACATCGACACCAAGGCGTTCCTGAAGAACGAGGAAGAGCGCATCAACACGCTGGTCTACGACGCGGTCGAGCAGTTCGGCGGCTCGTTCTCGGCCGAGCATGGCGTGGGTTCGCTCAAGGTCGACAAGCTCGAGAAGCACAAGTCGCCGGTGGCGCTGGAGATGATGCGGGCGATCAAGCGCGGTCTTGATCCGAAGAACATCCTGAACCCGGGGCGCGTGATCCGCGTTTAAGGCTCCCGGGTATTTCTCCCTCCCCTCCCGGGAGGGCCGGGGTGGGGGCAAGCGGCCTTCGATTGGGCACCGCACCGAATGCGGGGGCAGCCCCCATCCCAACCTTCCCCCAGCGGGGGAAGGAGCAACACCAAACACTCAGCCCGGAAAGTCTTCGCCGCGCAGCTCGATCGGCTGCCCGTGCGGCGTGCGCTCCGCCGCGTGGTCCCAGGCGTGGCGGTAGCGGGCCAGCTCGTCGCCCGAACTCGCGCCCTTGCGAGCCACGAGGCCTTCAAGCGCGGCGAGCCAGTGACGGTAGTAGGTGTCGCCCGTGTCCGGGTCGCCCGCGGCTTGCGCGGCGGTGATCTGGGTGGCCAGCGCCTCGGCCCACTCGACCCAGCTGAACAGCCCGCGCTCGTGCAGCGCCAACGTCATTGCGAAGGCCTGCGCCTCCCACGGCTCTCTGAACACCGGTCCGTCGGCGTCGCGCGGCATGCCCGGGGCGAGTGCGAGCGGCGGCATGTCGTTCGCCTTCATGCCGCGGGCGCCAGGTAGCTTTCCCACGCATCGACCGACACGGCGAGGTTCTGGCGCTGTGCGTCGTCGCCCCACAGCTCGGCTTCGTCGAAGACCACGGTGTAGAGCCATTGCGGCTGCTCGCCCAGGCCCTGCGCATTCGCATCGGCGAACACGTGCGCGCCGTGGATGTGTTCGATCGTGCCGCGCTTGCCCTGCACATAGCCCGGCAGGCGCGTGTGGTGGTCGACGCGGCCGAGGTGCATGCGCACGGCCTGGCCAACCGCAAAGCGCGCGGGCGCCGGTGCGGGGCGTTCGGTGGCGGAGCCCTTGGCGAGCACGGCGGGCACGTTCGCGGCCTGCAGCACGCGAGCGACCGGCGCGGGTGGATGCTTCATCTCGCCGGACGCGATCTCGTCCGGGAAGACCTGGCCGCGCTGCAGCATCAGCTGCTCCAGCGCGCCGAGCCAGATCTGGTAGTAGCTCAGGTCACGGTAGTTCGGCAGCGTCTCGCGCACGGCACGGCTCGCATCGATGTTCCAGGAGCCGGTCGCGCCCATGGCCAGCGTGAGGGCCAGCGCGCGCGGCTCCCAGGCGCCATGGAACAGCTCGCCCTCGGGTTCGGGCGTGACGGGGCCGAAACCGGGTTGCCCGCCGAGGTCGGCGTGGGTCGTGTAGGTCATGATGCAGTACTCCTTGCAGACGGCGCCTCGACCACGCGCGTGCCGATCATCGAATCGCGCGAGACCAGCGCGGCGAGTTCGTCCTCGCTCCAGCCCTCGGTGCCGGCCGGGCGCTGCGGGATCACGAGGTAGCGCACCTCGGCGGTCGAGTCCCAGACGCGGATGCGGGTGTTCTCGGGCAGCGTGGTGCCGAAGTCGGCCAGCACGCCGCGCGGGTCTTTCACGGCCCGCGAACGGTACGGCGCGCTCTTGTACCAGGTGGGCGGCAGGCCGAGCACGGGCCAGGGGTAGCAACTGCAGAGGGTGCAAACGACCATGTGGTGCTGGTCGTCGGTATTCGCCACGGCGACCATATGCTCGCCCTGGCGGCCCGTGTAGCCGAGCGAGGCGATCGCCGCCGTGGCATCGGCCATCAGCCAGTCGTGAAACTTCTGGTCGACCCACGCCCGCGCCACCACCCGTGCACCGTTGCGCGGGCCGATGCGGGTCTGGTAGGTGTCGATCAGCGCATCGAGCGCGGCGGGGTCGATGTAGCCCTTTTGGGTGAGCACGCTTTCGAGGGCGCGCACACGCAGGTCCATCTCGCCGAGTTCGCTGTGGTCGTGAGAGTGGTCGTGGGAGTCGTGGGAGTGGTCATGGCCGGTCATCGGCCGATGCTAGCGCCGCCCCGTAAAATTCCCAACATGACCTCGTCCACCCACCCCATCCGCTCCCAGTACGAAGACTTCATGCGCCATGTCGACACCCATGGCGTCTTCAAGAGCGACCGCACGGGCACGGGCACCAAAAGCGTGTTTGGCCACCAGATGCGCTTCGACCTGAACGAGGGCTTTCCGCTGGTGACCACGAAGAAGGTGCACCTGAAGTCCATCATCCAGGAACTGCTGTGGTTCCTGACCGGCTCGAGCAACAACAACTGGCTCAAGGAACGCGGCGTCAGCATCTGGGACGAATGGGCGCGCGAAGACGGCGACCTGGGCCCGGTGTACGGCGTGCAGTGGCGCAGCTGGCCCACACCCGATGGCGGCCACATCGACCAGATTTCCGACGTCATCAAGACGCTCAAGTCCAACCCCGATTCGCGCCGCATCATCGTGAGCGCCTGGAACGTGGCCGAGCTGTCGAAGATGGCGCTCATGCCCTGCCATGCGTTCTTCCAGTTCTACGTGGCGCCGCCGCAGGCCGAAGGCGAGCGCGGCAAGCTCAGCTGCCAGCTCTACCAGCGCAGCGCCGACATCTTCCTGGGCGTGCCCTTCAACATCGCCAGCTACGCGCTGCTCACGCACATGGTCGCGCAGCAGTGCGACCTCGACGTGGGCGACTTCGTCTGGACCGGCGGCGACTGCCACATCTACAGCAACCATGCCGAACAGGTGAAGCTGCAGCTCAGCCGCGACCCGTACCCCTACCCCACGCTGAACATCAAGCGCAAGCCGGATTCGATCTTCGACTACCAGTACGAAGACTTCGAAGTGCTCGACTACAAGCACGGCGATCCGATCAAGGCGCCGGTGGCGGTGTGAACGCGATGAGTGCCGCCACGCCCCGCATCCACCTGATCTTCGCGCGCGCCGCCAACGGCGTGATCGGCGCGAACAACACCATTCCCTGGCACCTGCCGGAGGACCTGGCGCACTTCAAGCAGCAGACGCTGGGCGCGCCGGTGATCATGGGCCGCAAGACTTGGGACTCGCTGCCGCCGCGCTTCCGCCCGCTGCCGGGCCGCCAGAACATCGTGATCACGCGGCAGGCCGACTGGGCCGCCGATGGTGCGCAGCGTGTGGGCAGCGTGCAGGAAGCGATCGCGCTGTGCGAAGCGCTGAAGCTGCCCGATGCCTGGGTGATCGGCGGCGCACAGATCTACGCCGAAGCCGAACCGCTGGCCCAGCGCGCCGTGGTCACCGAGATCGCACGCGACTACGAAGGCGACGCGCACGCGCCCGTGCTCGACGCCGCCGCGTGGCGCGAGACGCAGCGCGCGTCGCACGTCTCGGCCAAGGACGGCCTGCCCTTCAGCTTCGTGACCTACGAACGCATCACTGCATGACGACCAAGCACCGCGCGCCCGGTACCTCGCCCCAACTCTCGCGGCGCACCGTGCTGGCCGGTGCCGCCCTGCTCGCCGGTCTCGCGCCGCTGCAGGCCCTGCACGCCGCCGGGCCGCTGGAGTCGGACGAAGAAGCGCTGTTCATGCCCGGCACCGCGCGCCCCACCGCCGATGGCCGGATCGAGGTCGATGTGCATGCCTGGGTGTTCGAGCGCGAACACCGCTGGGGCCTGGACGCCGCGCTCGCGCGCTACCTCGGCATGAACCTGAAGAAGCTCACGCCGGCCGCGCGGCTGCGCTTCAGCCAGCGCACGGCCCTGTTCCATGCCGAGTCGGAAGAAGACAAGGTGATCGACGTCGTCTTCGACGGCTCGGCCACGCGCCTCACGATGCCGCCCTCGGGCGCCGACGGCCGCAGCAATCTGCGCGCGGTCGTCGAGGCTTCGCACATCCCGGCGTCGCAGGAGTGGCTTCCGTTCCACGGCGTGACCGGTCCGGGCGAGCTGTTGCCGCGCTTTCGCGGCCGTGCGCAGATCGTGCCGGCGCAGGGCGTGTCGGTCATCTCGGACATCGACGACACCATCAAGCGCACGCAGGTGCGCGACCGGCGCGAGATGCTGCTGAACACCTTCGCGCGCCGCTTCGAGGCTGCGCCAGGCATGGCGGCGTACTACCGCGCGCTGGCGCAGGCGCCGGGCACGCGCTTTCACTACCTCTCGGGCAGCCCGATCCAGCTGTACCCGGCGCTCACCGACTTCATTCGCGATGCCGACTTTCCCGCCGGCAGCATGCACCTGCGCGAGAGCACGACGTGGCGCACGCTGATCCCCAGCGGCGAAGAATCGCGCGCACACAAGCTCGGCGTGATCGAGCGGCTGCTGGCCGAATTTCCGCAGCGCCGCTTCGTGCTCGTGGGCGATTCGGGCGAGGCCGACCCCGAGATCTATGCGCAGGTGTTCCGTGCGCATTCGCAGCGCATCGACGGCATCGTGATCCGCGACGTGACCGACGAAAACCGGCTGTCCGATCGCTACCGCGCGACCTTCGAAGGCATCGATCCGATCGCCTGGCATCTGCTGCGGCCCGACACCACGGCATGGCCGATGCAGGCGGCCCTGCGGTAAGCGGACACCGCAGAAACAAAGCGGCACACCGGGGTCGTTTGCGCTTGCAAAAAGAACACTTCGGTACACGCGACAAAGGCATGCCCGGCGCAGGGTTTACACAGCGCTAATTGTTTGTGCGCACAATGTCCGAACCGCCCTCCCCTCAACCCAAGGAGACGACCCATGTCCATGGAATTTCTTCGGACCATCGCCGAGCAGAAATTGCCATACGTCCTCCACACGCCCGCAGACATCGACAGGCTGCGCGTGCTGCGTGCCGCCGAGCTCGTGACTGCGTTCATTCCGCCGTCGGAGCGCGCGCCCGACGAACGCGCGATCCGTCAGCTGGCCCAGGTGGAATCGATCACCGCGAAGGGCCGCCTGGCACTGAACAAGGCGACCTCTTCGTTCATCGAGCTGTGACGCGCAGGCGTTCCAGCGCTTGGCTGATCGCCTGCGACTTGTCGCTGCTGTCGTTCGGCTCGCAACGCTGCGACACCACGCGCTCGGGTTCCCGTGGACCGGGCCTGTAGAACAGACGCTCGCAATCGCAACGCAGCCGGGCCTTCAGCACCTTCGTTCGCACGCTGCGCACCTGCGCCACCCAGCACGAATCGGCACAGCCGCAAGCGCGGTATTCGAGCACTTCGCCGCGCGTGTGCCAGGGCAACACCTGCGTGCCGCCCGCCGCGTGAACGCCGGAGCCGAACGCTGCCCCGAGCAGGGCCCAGGCGAGATGCAGCTTGCGACGGGGCACGCGCAAAGAGATGTCGCGTTAGTGGTGCGGCGTCAGACCACGCCCTGCGCCAGCATCGCATCCGCCACGCGCACGAAGCCGGCGATGTTCGCGCCGTCCACGTAGCTCACGCTGCCGTCGGCACGCGAACCGTAGTGCAGGCACGACTCGTGGATGCCCTGCATGATCTGCAGCAGGCGCGCATCGACTTCGTCGCGCGTCCATACCAGCCGGGCCGCGTTCTGGCTCATCTCCAGGCCCGACGTGGCCACGCCGCCCGCGTTGCTCGCCTTGCCCGGCGCATACAGCACGCCGTGGCCTTCAAGCACTTTCACGGCCTCGATGGTCGAGGGCATGTTGGCGCCTTCGGCCACGCACACCACGCCGTTCTTCACCAGCGTGCGCGCGTCTTCCTCGTTGAGTTCGTTCTGCGTGGCGCTGGGCAGCGCCACGTCGACCGGCACATGCCACGGCGTGGCGCCGGCCACGAAGCGGGTGCCGGTGCGTTCGGCGTAGTCGCTCACGCGGCCGTAGAGGTGGTTCTTCACGTCCATCAGCACGGCGAGTTTTTCGGGCGTGAAGCCTTCCTCGTCGACCACGGTGCCGCTCGAGTCCGACACGGTGACCACCTTCGCACCCAGCGCCATGGCCTTCTCGATGGTGTACTGCGCCACGTTGCCCGCGCCCGAGACGCTCACGCGCAGGCCGTCGAAGCTGCGACCCTTGCGCTTGAGCATTTCCTGCGCGAAGTAGACGTTGCCGTAGCCGGTGGCCTCGGGGCGGATCAGCGAACCGCCGAAGCTCAGGCCCTTGCCGGTGAACACGCAGTCGGCGCGGTTGGTGAGCTTCTTGACCATGCCGGCCATGAAGCCGACTTCGCGCCCACCCACGCCCACGTCGCCGGCCGGCACGTCGGTGTCGGCGCCCACGTGGCGGAACAGCTCGGTCACGAGCGCCTGGCAGAAGCGCATCACCTCGCCCTGGCTCTTGCCCTTGGGGTCGAAGTCGGCGCCGCCCTTGCCGCCGCCCATGGGCAGCGTGGTCAGCGCGTTCTTGAAGGTCTGCTCGAAGGCCAGGAACTTCAGGATCGACAGGTTCACCGAGGGGTGAAAACGCATGCCGCCCTTGTAGGGGCCAATGGCCAGGCTGTGCTGGATGCGGAAGCCGCGATTGACCTGAACTTCGCCGTGGTCGTCCACCCAGGAGATGCGGAACATGATCACGCGCTCGGGCTCGACCAGCCGCTCCAGCAGGCTGTGGCTCGTGTACTTGGGGTGCTTTTCGATGTACGGCCAGAGGCTTTCCATGACCTCGGTCACGGCCTGCAGGTACTCGGGCTGTCCGGGGTTGCGTTGTGCGACGTGTGCGAGGAACCCCCCGGCGGATGCGTGCTTCATTCCAATCCTCTTTTTTCCAAAACGGTGCATAACCTTATGCGAATCCTGCATTTTGCCGGATTGGAGAACCAGATTGAGGCGAAAAGCCCTCGGAAGGTGCGTCGTTTGGGGTATCCGATGTGGCGACGCCCCAACTTGAAACACAGCGGGGGCCGGGCGACACACCTGTCACCCGGCCCCCGCGGCTGCGCTCGGTGCCTTTTTTCCTGCTACTTGCGCGCCTTCTCGATCTCCGCCATCAGCTCCTTGACGGTGGCCTCGCCGACCGAGGCGGTGTACTTCTCGATCACCGGCTTCACCTTGGCGCGCAGCTTCGCCATCTCTTCGGGCGGCAGTTCGGAGACGGTCATGCCGGCCTTCTTGAGCGCGTCGAGCGCGCTGTCGGCCGCGCCGCGCGAGGCCTGGCGCTGGAACACGGTCGCTTCGGCGGCGGCCTCGTTGACGATCTTCTTTTCGTCGGCGCTCATGCCGTCCCAGGTCTTGCGGCTGATGAGCAGCGCCTGCGGGTTGTAGATGTGGCGGGTCTGGGTGATGTACTTCTGCACCTCCGCGAACTTGGACGACAGGATGGTCGTGTTCGGGTTCTCCTGGCCGTCGACCGCCTTCTGGTCGAGCGCGGGGTACAGCTCGGGGAACGGCAGCGGCGTGGCGTTGGCGCCCAGCGCGCTGAACATGTCGATGTAGATCGGCGACTGGATCACGCGGATCTTCAGCCCCGCGATGTCGTCGGCCTTGACGATCGGGCGCTTGCTGTTCGTCAGGTTGCGAAAGCCCAGGTCCCAGTAGCCCAGGCCGTGCAGCGCCTTGTCTTCCAGCTTGGCCATCATCTTCTGGCCGAAGGGCCCGTCGGTGACCACGTCGGCTTCCTTGCCGCTGTTGAAGAGGAACGGGAAGTCGTAGGCCGCGAACTCCTTCACCTGCGCCGACAGGATGCCGGCGTTGAGCACGGTCATCTCCACCGTGCCGCCCTGCAGCGCCGACACGGTCTGCAGGTCGCCGCCGAGCGTGCCGCCGGGGAACAGCTTCACGGTGATCTTGCCGCCCGACTTCGCGGCCACGAGGTCGGCGAACTTCTGCGCGCCCTGTGCCTGCGGATGGCCGGCCTGGTTCTGGAACGCGAACTTGATGGTGCGCTCCTTGAGCTGCGCGAACGCGCCGGGGGCGGCGAACGCGAGGGTCGCCGCCACGGCGGCCAGCAGCAAGGTGCGCTTCGAGTGCTTCGTCTTCATGGTGATGTCTCCTTCTCTTTTCTGGGGGGTGGTGAAACCGGCAGGGCCTACGCCCTCTTCTTGAACAGCGCCGAGGCCCCGCTGGCGCGCGCCACCTCTTCGGCGGCCTGGCACAGCGCCGGCCCGAGCGCTTCCATGCGTTGCGGCGTGAGCCGCACCGACGGGCCCGCGATGGTGACGACCCCGATCGCCGTGCCGTCGGCGCCGAACACGGGCGCGGCCATGGCGGTCATTGCGGGAGCGAACACCTCGTTGATCATGCTGAAGCCGCGCTGGCGCGCCGCCTTCACGAAAGCCATCACGGCCTTGAGCGACGTGGGCGCCTTGGGGCCGAAGTCCTCGGGCTTGCCCAGCCCCTTCTTGGCGACGAGCGCCATGGCGTCGTCTTCGCCCAGGGTCGACAGCCACGCATGCCCGGCCGCGCTGCACGAGAGCGCCACCGACAAGCCCATGTCGGGGTCGTAGCGCAGGCCGTGCGTGGCGCCCTGCGCCTTGGCGACGAAGGTCAGGTCTTCACCGTCGACCACCGCCAGGCGCACGAGCTCGCCCGAGGTCGAGGCCAGCTGGTCGAGCAGCGGCTGCGCGATGTCGACGATGCCCGAACGGCTGAGGAACGACAGGCTGATCGACACCAGCTTGATGGTCAGCACGTAGTGGCCGTCGCGTGCCTCCTGCCGCACGTAGCCGCAGCGGATGAGCTCCGCAAGCAATCGGTGCGATGCACTCAATGGAATCTGCAATTCGCTGGCCAACGCCGACAGCGCGCACCCCTCGGGATGCTCCGCCAGATGTTCCAGCACCTTGAAGCTGCGCTCCAGTATTCCGCTCATTTCGTCCTCCGGGTGTCGTCTCGTCAACGCGGGCACTGAGGCCCGCCGCTCGTGGGTCGCCAGCGTAGCAGAACTCGGGGAAGGGATTTCCATTATGGAAATTCTTTCCAACAAAAATACGATCGCCTCCGTCCTGCATTTTTTCTTCACCTCTGTTCCCTCTTTCTTTCCCTTTTTTCTCCTTCCCGCCTGAGGACCCTTCGTGAAACTTCTTCGTATGCTTGCCGTGGCCGGCCTGTGCGCCGGTCTCACCGCCCCGTCGTGGGCGCAGCAGGAGCGCGTGATCCGCTTCGGCCATCTGAACAACGCCGACCATCCCGTGAGCTTCGGCGTCAAGCGCTTTGCCGAGCTGCTCTCGGCCAAGAGCGGCGGCAAGATGAAGGTGCAGGAGTTCCCCGCCTCGCAGCTGGGCAACGAGATGCAGCAGCAGTCGGCCCTGCAGGGCGGCGTGCAGCAGATGTCGGCGCCGGCGACCACATCGCTGGCAGGCATCGTCAAGGAGTTTGGCCTCGTCGACTTCCCCTTCTCGGTGAACAACTTCGCGCAGGCTGATGCGCTGCTCGACGGCCCCTTGGGACAAGCGCTGATCGCCAAGCTCCCGGAGAAGGGCCTCGTCGCGCTCGGCTACTGGGACCTGGGCTTTCGCAACGTGACGAACAGCAAGCGCCCCATCGCCAAGCCTGAAGACCTCGAGGGTCTGAAGATCCGCGTGATCCCAAACCCCGTGTTCCTCGAAACCTTCAAGGCCTTCAAGGCCAACCCGGTGCCGATGCCTTTCGCCGAGCTGTACGGCGCCCTCGAAGCCAAGGCGGTCGATGGGCAAGAGAACCCGTATGCGGTGATCCTGTCGAACAAGTTCTACGAAGTGCAGAAGTTCGTGAGTGCGACGAACCATGTCTACGCCGCCAACATCGTGCTGGTGAGCAAGAAGTTCTGGGACTCGCTCACGCCCGCCGAGCAGAAGATGATGAACGACGCGGCCAACGAGGCACGCGGTTACCAGCGGCAAGTCAGCCGCGCTGCTGCACAGAAGGCCGTGGGCGAACTGCAGGCCAAGGGCGCGCAGTTCAACGAACTCTCGCCCGCTGAGCAGAAGCGCATGCGAGACATCGCCAAGCCCGTCATCGACAAGTTCGCCGCGCAGTACGACCCCGCCATCGTCAAGCTCTACAACGACGAGCTCGTACGCATCCGCAAGTAAACAAGTCAGCAAGCAAGTCAGTCCCTCACCGAAGCTCCCCATGAAGATCCTCGTTCTCCACGGCCCCAACCTCAACCTGTTCGGTCGCCGCGAACCCCACATCTACGGCAAGACCACGCTCGCCGAAATCAACGCACAGCTGCAGGCCCTCGCCGTCGAACTCGGCGTGACGCTCGAAACCATCCAGTCGAACCACGAAGGCGACCTGATCGACTTCCTGCACACGCACATCGACGATGCGCAGGGCGCGCTGGTGAACCCCGCCGGCCTCACGCAGCACGGCGTGCCGCTGCACGACGCGATCAAGGCCATGCCGTTCCCGACCATCGAGGTCCACATGTCCAACATCGCCGCGCGCGAAGCATGGCGCGCGCATTCGATCATCTCGCCGGCGGTGAAGGGCACGGTCCAGGGCCTGGGCCCGCTGTCGTACCTGGCCGCGTTGCGCGCGCTGGTCGACATGCAGCGCCAGGCGCAAGCGCAAGCACAGGCCTCCGCATGACCCGCTGGCTCGACCGGTGCTGCACCGGCATCGAGGCGCTGATCGCGGCTGCGCTTGCGGTCATGGTCGTGCTCGTGTTCGGCAACGTGGTGCTGCGCTACGGCTTCAACTCGGGCATCACGGTGTCCGAGGAAATCTCGCGCTGGCTCTTCATCTGGATGACCTTCCTCGGTGCCGTGGTGGCACTGAAAGAGCATGGCCACCTGGGTGTCGACATGGTGGTGCAGAAGCTGCCCCCCATCGGCAAGAAGATCTGCCTGGCTGTCGGCCATGTGGTCATGCTCTACATCGTCTGGCTGCTGCTGCAAGGCAGCATCGCGCAGGCGCGCATCAACTGGGACGTGACGGCGCCCGTCACCGGCGCGTCGATGGCCATCGTCTACGCCGCGGGCATCGTGTTCTCGGTGCTGGCCGGTCTCATCCTCGCGCTCGACCTGCTGCGCCTGCTCACGGGCCGCATCGCCGACCATGAGCTGGTGATGGTGCAGGAGTCGGAAGAAGCGGTGCAGCTGCAGCAGATCCTGGGTTCGCAGGACGCCAAGGAACCGGGGGCACGGCCATGACCATCCTCGTTTTTGTCGGCTCGCTGCTGCTCGCCATGGCGATGGGCATTCCCATCGCCTTCTCGCTGCTGGCCAGCGGTGTCGCACTGATGTGGCACCTCGACCTGTTCGACGCGCAGATCCTCACGCAGAACGTGATCGGCGGCGCCGACAGCTTTCCGCTGCTGGCCGTGCCCTTCTTCATGCTCGCGGGCGAGATCATGAACGTGGGCGGGCTGTCCAAGCGCATCGTCGACTTCGCACTCGCGCTCGTCGGCCATGTGAAGGGCGGCCTGGGCTACGTGACCATCATGGCCGGCTGCCTGCTGTCGGCGCTCTCGGGTTCGGCCGTGGCCGATGCCGCCGCGCTCACCGCGCTGCTGCTGCCGATGATGGTGCGCGCGGGCCACGACAAGCCGCGCGCGGCCGGCCTCATTGCGGCCACCGGCGTGATCGGCCCCGTGATCCCGCCGAGCATCGGCCTCGTGATCTTCGGCGTGGCGGCCAACGTGTCGATCTCCAAGCTGTTTCTCGCGGCCATCGTGCCGGGCCTGCTGATCGGCGGCGCGCTGTGGATCACCTGGGCCTGGCTGGTGCGGCGCGAAAAGATCGTGCCGCCGCCGCGCAAGTCGTCGGCCGAAATTGCCGCCGCCTTCCGCAATGCGCTGTGGGCGCTGATGCTGCCGGTGATCATCCTCGTGGGCCTGCGCATGGGCGTGTTCACGCCCACCGAGGCCGCGGTGGTGGCCGCCGTGTACGCGCTCTTCGTGTCGACGGTGGTGTACCGCGAGATCACCTGGCGAGACCTGTACGCCATCTTCGTGAACGCGGCCAAGACCAGCGCCATCGTGATGTTCCTGATCGCCGCGGCCATGGTGAGCGCCTGGCTCATCACGGTGGCCGACCTGCCCTCGAAGATCGTGGGCATGCTGCAGCCGTTCATGGGCAACCAGATGCTGCTCATGATCGCGATCATGGTGCTCGTGATGGTGGTGGGCACGGCCATGGACATGACGCCGACCATCCTCATCCTCACGCCGGTGCTCATGCCCGTGGTGAAGGCGGCCGGCATCGACCCCGTGTACTTCGGCGTGCTGTTCATCATCAACAACTCGATCGGGCTCGTCACGCCACCGGTGGGCACGGTGCTCAACGTGGTGGCCGGCGTCGGCAAGATCTCGATGGACGACGTCACGCGCGGTGTGGTGCCGTTCATGCTGGCCGAGTTCGCGATCCTGTTCGTGATGGTGGCGTTTCCGCAGCTGGTGATCGTGCCGGCGCGGTGGTTCGGGGGCTGAACCGATGCGCACCCTCTGCCTCGCCGCGCTCGCACTGCTCGCGGCCTTGCCCGCGGCCGCGCAAGACCCCGAGCGAGAGGTACTGCCCGAGCAGCGCCAGCGGCTGGCCTTCATCGCGCCCTCGGGCCTCACGCCGCTGGGCAGCGGCAAGATGGTGTTCAGCGCCTTCCACGTGACGACCGGCCAGGAGCTGTGGGTCACCGACGGCAGCAACGCCGGCACCACCTTGCTGAAAGACATCCGGCCGGGTTTCAGGGGGTCGTTCCCCGCCGGTCAGGTCGCATTCAAGGGCCACGTCTACACCACGGCCACCGACGGCGTGAGCGGGCTCGAACTGTGGCGCACCGACGGCACCGCCGCCGGCACGGCGCAGGTGATCGACCTGCGCCCCGGCGAGGAAGGCGCGATGCCCAACGAGTTGACCGTGTTCCGCGATGCGCTCTACTTCGTGGCCGACGACGGCCAGACCGGCTTCCAGGTGTGGAAGACCACGGGCGACGCGAAGGGCACCACGCGCGTGTCCGCCGTCGACGCCGGGCCACGCGCCCTCACCCGCCAGCTCACCCTGGCCGGCCCGCGCCTGTTCTTCACCGCGACCACGCGCACGCAGGGCCACGAGCTCTGGGTGACCGACGGCACGCCCGAGCACACGCGCCTCGTGAAGGACATCCGCCCGGGCCTCGAGGACGCGGGCATCCAGAACCTCACGGCCGTGGGCAGCGACGTCTACTTCACCGCGCACGACGGCGAACACGGCGCCGAGCTGTGGAAGAGCGACGGCACCGAACACGGCACCCAGCTCGTCAAAGACCTGCGCCCCGGCGCCGCGCCCTCGCGGCCGACGCACCTGGCGGTGCTGGGCCGCACGCTGTACTTCTCGGCCGACGACGGCGTGCACGGCATCGAGCTGTGGAAGACCGACGGCACCGCAAAGGGCACGGCGCTGGTGAAGGACATCCGGCCCGGCCCCAGCGGCTCCGTGTCGAGCGCGATCGCCGTGATGGGCGGGAAGCTCTACTTCGCCGCGACCGACGGCGCCTCGGGCGCGGAACTGTGGCGCAGCGACGGCACGGCAGCGGGCACGGTGCGCGTGAAAGACATCGCACCGGGTGCGGAGAACGGCTCGCCCGCGCGCTTCGCCGTCATCGGCTCTCGCCTGTGGTTCGCGGCGAACGGCGGCGGTGGCCGTGGCGTTGAGCCGTGGACCAGCGACGGCACGCCGGCCGGCACGCGCGCCGTGGCCGACCTTGCCGCGGGCGAACGCCACGCCATGCCGCTGGGCTTTCGTGCGCTCGGCGACGCGGTGCTCTTCGTGGCCGATGACGGCCATGGCAACGACCGGCTGTGGTCGTACCGCAAGAACGGCAAGGATGGCCGGGTGACGCTGATCGGCGATCCGCTCAAGGCGCGGCTGCGCTGACACCGAAGGCCTGCGTGGCCGCGTAGTCGCGCAAGGCCTGCTGCATGGCCGCGGCGATGGCCGGATGCGTCGGGTCGTGGCCCGCTCCCTGCGCCCACTGCAGCGGTGCGCCCAGCACCTGCGCCAGTGCCTGGGCGCCCTCAGGCGGACACAGCGCGTCCTGCGTGCCGTGCACGATCAGCGTGGGCACGGCGGGCATTGCGGCGCAGCGCTGCAGCAGCGTGGGCGCATCGAGCCAGCAGCCATGCCGCAGGTAGTGGCTCTGCACGCGGTAGCGCGCCACGAGCCGCGGCAGCATCGCCTCGTCGATCGGCGGCGCGGCGCCGCCGGTGGCGAGGCGCTGCTCCCAGTCGAACCAGTGGCGCGTCAGCTCGCACTGCCGCGCCCAGGTGCCGTGTGCGAAGACCTCGGCGATCGGCACCGTCACCGGGCACTGCCTGTCGTTGGCCTCGTCCCACAGTTCTTGCCATGCGGGACTGTCGTGCCGCAGGGCTCCGGCGAAGAGCGCGTCGATATCGCTTTGGCGCGCGAGGAACACGTTGCGCAGCAGCAGGCCCGCGACGGCCTCCGGTGCATCGAGCGCATGCACCAGTGCCAGCGTGGCGCCCCACGAGCCGCCCACCACCAGCCATCGATCGATGTGCAGGTGCGCGCGCAGTAGCTTCAGATCAGCCAGCAGATCGGCGAGCGTGTTGTGTTCGATCGATCCTGCGGGCGTGCTGAGGCCCGAACCGCGCTGGTCGGGGCAGACGATGCGGTAGTGCGCCGGATCGAAGTCCCGGCGCAACAACGGCGAGCAGCCCGAGCCCGGCCCGCCGTGCAGCACCACCACGGGCAGGCCTGCCGGGTTGCCGTGCTCCTCGACGTGCATCACATGCCCGCCGTCCAGCGGCAGGCGATGGGTGATCGTCATCGGCGCGTGCCGCTCAAGCTGACGCGTTCGCGTCGGTGCGAAAGACGAGTTCGCCCGCACGCCGCGCGCCCGGCACGAATCGGATCGGCGTGCCGACGTCGCGCGGATCGCCCGCCGCCTTGACCATCGCCTCCACCTCCTCATGCCGCGGACTCTTCGGGCACACCGGGTCCGTGGCGGCCGCATCGCCCGTCAGCAGGAAGGCCTGGCAGCGGCAGCCGCCGTGGTCCTTCTCTTTCTCGTCGCAGCTCTGGCAGGTGCTGCTCATCCAGCCGGTGCCGCGGTAGGCGCCGAAGGCCGGGCTCTCGTGCCAGATGCTGCGGATGCTGTGCGCGCGCACATTCGGAAAGTCGAGCCCGGGCAGCATGCGCGCGCTGTGGCACGGCAGCGCCACGCCGTCGGGCGCGACCACGAGGAACACGCTGCCCCACCCGGCCATGCAGGGCTTGGGCTTGCCCTCTGCGTAGTCGGGCACCACCCAGAGGATCTTCATGCGGCCGTCCAGGCGCGGGCGATGGGTTTCCACCACCGCCTCGGCCGTGGCCAGCATGTCGCGCGAGGGCATCAGCATCTCGCGGTTGCGCCAGGCCCAGCCGTAGTACTGCACGTTGGCGAGTTCGAGAAAGTCGGCTTCCATCGCCTCGGCCATCTCGATGATGCGGCCCACGTGCGGCAGGTTGTAGCGGTGCATCACGCAGTTCAGCACCATCGGGTAACCGAGGTCCTTGATGGTGCGGGCCACACGCTGCTTGAGGTCGAAGGTCTTCGTGGAGCTGAGGAAGTCGTTGAGCTCGCGGCTCGAGTCCTGGAACGACAGCTGGATGTGGTCCAGCCCCGCGCGCTTCAACGTCTCGGCGCGCTGCGGCGTGAGGCCCACGCCCGAGGTGATGAGGTTGGTATAAAAGCCGAGCTCGTGCGCCGCCGCGACCAGCTCGGGCAGGTCGTCGCGCAGCAGCGGCTCGCCGCCCGAGAAGCCCAGCTGCACCGCGCCCATCGCGCGTGCCTCGCGGAACACGCGGATCCATTCGTCCGTGCCCAGCTCTTCGCGGTAGCGCGTGTAGTCGACCGGGTTGGAGCAGAAGGCGCAGTGCAGCGGGCAGCGGTAGGTCAGCTCGGCCAGCAGCCACAGCGGCGGCTTGGCGACCGCGCGGGGTGCGCGGGCCTGCAGCTCAGCGGATCCAGTGGCGTCCATGGGCCTGCTCCAGGAATTCGAGCACGTCGGCATGCAGATCGCTCTCGCCGAAGGTGCGCTCCAGGTCGGCCACGAGCGCGGCCACCGAGGTCTTGCCGTCGCAGCGCTGGAGGATCTCGGCCGCCGGCCCGTTGAGCTTGATCATGCCCTCGGGGAACAGCAGCACGTGGCACTGCTGCGCCTCTTCCCACTGCATGCGGTAGATCGAGGTGAGCGCCGGCTGGGCATCGTCGGTCCATGCGGTCATGGCTGCTGTTCTTTCGGAAGGTCGTCGGGATAAGCCTTCTCGATCGCGTCGAGCAGGGCCCAGAGGATGTCGAGCTTGAAGCCCAGGATGTGCAATGCGCGCTGCTGCCGCTCGCGCGTGGTGCACCACTGCATCGCCACTTCGAGGCCGTGCTCGACGTCGCGGTCGGCCAGCGGAATGCGGCTGCGAAAGTAGTCCAGGCCCGAGGTGTCGATCCACGGGTAGTGCGTGGGCCAGCCCGCGAGCCGGTCCTTGTGGATGCGCGGCGCGAACATCTCGGTGAGCGACGAAATCACCGCCTCCTGCCACGGCGCCGTGCGCGCGAAGTTGACGTACGCATCGACCGCGAAGCGCACGCCGGGCACCACGAGCGCGTGCGACTCGAGCACCTCGCGCGACAGGCCGGTGGCAATGCCCAGCCGGGTCCAGATCTCGATGCCGCCCGCGTTGGCGCCTTCATGGTCGCCGTGCCCGTCGTGGTCGAGCATGCGCACCACCCAGCGCCGACGCGTGGCGCGGTCGTCGCAGTTGGACAGAACGGCCGCGTCCTTCACCGGAATGCGGCACTGGTAGTAGAAGCGGTTCGCCACCCAGCCGCGCACCTGGAAGGGCTGCAGCTCGCCCGCGTTGAGCCGGCGGTTGAAGGGATGGTGGCTGTGGTAGCGCAGCTCCATGGCGCGCAACCTCGCTTCGAATTCCTGCGGGGACCATGGGTCTTGTGTCTCTTGCCGTTGCTGTTGCATCACGTGTTCAGATCTCCAGGGCCATGCCGTCGAACGCGACCTCGATGCCGCGGCGCACGAGCTGTGCGCGCTCCGGGCCGTCTTCGTCGAGGATGGGATTGCTGTTGTTGATGTGGATGAGCACCTTGCGTTGTGCAGCGCAAGCGTCGAGCGCCTGCAGCATGCCGGGGCCGTGCGGCCCGTCGCACTGCGGCAGGTGGCCCATGTCGGCCGCGTGCTTCTTGCCGAGGCCGGCCGTGACCATCTCGTCTTCGGTCCAGAAGGTGCCGTCGACGAGCACGCAGTCGCAGGCATCGAGGCTGCGGCGCTCGGCCTCGCCGACCTGGGCCAGACCCGGCGCATAGAGCACGCGCTTGCCGGTGGCGGGGTCTTCGATGAGCACCGCGGCGTTCTCGCTGCGCGCCTCGGTCTGGCGGCGCGGCGAGTACGGCGGCGCTTTTCCAGGCACCGGCAGTGCCTGCAGCCGCAGGCCCGCGATGTCGTGCCAGGCACCGCCACCGGCTTCGAGCGACAACGGGTGCCAGGTCACGCCGCAGTAGCTGTCGAGCGTGCGCAGCAGCGGCAGGCTGCCGGTCAGGTCGTCGTGCGCCTCGGGCGTGCAGTACAGCTGCAGCCGCTGCCCTTCGCGCAGGCTCAGCAGGCCTGCGACATGGTCGATTTGAGAGTCCATCAGCACCACCGCCTCGATCGGCGAATGGCGCAGTCCGTGGCGCGGCCACAGGGCCGGCGAGGCGCGCAGTTGCGCGCCGAGGTCGGGGGACGCGTTCAGCAATATCCAGCGTTCGCCATCGGCCGACACGGCGATCGAACTCTGCGTGCGGGGCGTGGCCCGGACCTGTCCGCTTCGCTGGCCGGCGCACAGGCGGCAATTGCAATTCCATTGAGGGAAGCCACCGCCCGCTCCCGAACCCAGCACCAGAATCTTCATGGGGGCCCAACAAAAAAACGGCACCGGCGCAAGGCCGGTGCCGTGTGGGGGCCGCGCTCAGCGCGCGGAAATGTACATCGTGATTTCGAAACCGAAACGCATTTCTTCAAACTCAGGCTTGCACCACTTCATCGCATTGCTCCTTCAGGGTTGGGGTTGAGGGACATATCAATAAACGACGATCTTTCCCGTCGGGCGCGGGCTATGGCAGTCGTTGTAAAAGTATTCGCCCGGCGTGTCAAAGGTGTGGGTCTGCGACTGGCCCGGATTCAGCCTCAGATTGAAGCGGCCTTCGAAGAACTGCGTGGCGCAATGCGTGTTGGCATTGGTGGCCGGATTCGTGAAGGTCACGACGGTGTTCACCGGCACGCGCATGAAGGTCGGCGTCATGGCATTGACGGCCGTCGACTCGGTCGCGCCGGGTTCGTTCGCCGGCGTTTGCACGCGCGCCAGGAACACGGTGTTCGGCGTCGGCAGTGCCGCGCCCTCCACCGCCGCGCCCGACACGGGCCGACGCACCACGGGCGGTGTCGGCGTGGCGGCCGCGGTCACCGCGCCGCCGACCTTGAAGGCCCACAGCCGGTCGCCGCGCGGTGCCGAGTCGCCGTACGGAATGCTGGTGCCGCCCGAGAACACCGCGATGTACTGCTCGCCGTCGATCTCGTAGGAGACCGGGCTCGCGCTGATCGCCGCGCCGGTCTGGAAGCGCCACAGCTCGGTGCCGTCCTGCGCATCGAGCGCCAGCAGGTTGCCGTCGGGCTGCCCGATGAACAGCAGGTCGGAGGCCGTGCTCAGGATGCCGTTGCCGTGCGCCACCGAGTACGGCAGCGGCTTCTTCCACTTGACGAGGTTGGTGCTCGGATCGACCGCCACGACCGCGCCGGTCATGTAGGTGCCCGGCGGGCGCAGGCCGTTGCTCGACTCACTGAGCGAGTGCGCCGCCGACACGTAGCCCATGCCCGTGTAGACCAGGCCCGTGCGCTGGCTGAACGACTGGTGGTTCCAGTTGGCACCGCCGCCGTGGCCCGGAATGGACAGGATCGGCACGTCCCAGTGCGCGTCGTACAGGCAGCCCTTGGTGTAGTTGGGCACCGCGCGGTTCGGGTCGCCCGGAATCGCCGTGCCCAGCGGCTGGTCGACGATGCAGGTCTCGGTCCAGGCGCCCTGGCGCGGCAGCGGCTGCGTGGGCCAGCTGGCTTGGCGGGCGTCCTGCTTCACGGGCACTTCGTCGATGCCCAGCGGTGCACTGCCGTCCTTGCGATCGAGGATGTAGTACATGCCCGTCTTGCTGCCGTAGATGACGACCTTGCGGTCCTTGCCGTCGATCTTGACGTCGGCGAGCACGGGCGACATCACGTTGTCCATGTCCCAGATGTCGTGGTGCACCGACTGGAAGTGCCACTTGTACTCGCCGCTCTTGAGGTCAAGCGCGACGATGGAGTTGGCAAACAGGTTCTGGCCCGGACGCGAGGAACCGTCTTGCGACGAACCACCGCGCACGTTGCCGAAGGTCCAGTACACGAGGCCCAGTTCGGGATCGACCGCCGGATGGATCCACGGCGTGGCGCCGGTGCGCGCCGCGTCGGGCGCGCCGCCCCAGGTGTCGTAGCCCAGCTCGCCCGCGCGGGGCACGCCCCAGAACGTGGTCAGCACCTTGCCGGTGAGCGCATCGGCCGAGAACGCGGCGCCGCGGTTGCCGTCGTTGGTGCCCAGGTAGAGGCGCTTGTCGTGATAGACCAGCGCAACCTTCTGCAGCGCGCCCTTGTAGTCGGGGTCGGTGCTGCTGGTCGGGTACTGCTTGATCCACTCGACGGCGCCGGTGTCGGTGCGCAGTGCCACGAGACGGTTGCCGGTGGCGACGGTGAACACCAGGCCCAGGTCTTTGGCGACGGCCACGCCGCGGCGCGTGATGTTGCCGTAGGGCGTGGTCCACTTCCACTTCGTGACGCCGGTCTTGCCGTCCACCGCGACCACGTTGCCGGGCGCAGACTCGATGTAGAGCACGCCGTCGACGACGACGGTGGTGCTCTGGTTGTTGCCGGTGGTCATGCCGCCTTCGACCTGGTTGACCCAGGCGCCACCGAGTTGCGTGACGAGGCCCTTGTTGATCTTGCGCAGGCTCGAATAGTTCTGGTTGCCCAGGTTGCCGCCGACCTTCGGGAAGTCCTTGTCGCCGGCGGTGCAGCAGTCCGACAGATCGGACGCAGGTGCGGCGGCGGCCGGTGGCGATGCGGGCGGCGCTGCGCCGGCCGACGGCGGCGGCGCGGGGGCCGGCGCCACGGGCAGCACGGGCGTGCCACCTCCGCCGCTGGAGCCGCCGCAGGCGGTGATCAGCAACGGCGATGCGAGCACGCCGCACGAGATCAGCAGCGTGACCAATGATTTTTTCTTCATGGATGTCTCTACTCGGTGAACGTTGGAACAGGGGTGTTCGAAACGACCGGTGGCGCGCGCACGGCGCCGCACCGGCCCCGGGAGGTCGTGCTTATTCGGTGGTGCAGAAAGGTGTCAGGCCCATCGCCGACTTCACGCCTTGCACGACGAGCTTCTGGAACTCGATGGCGCCCACGCCCGACAGGTCGGCGGTGAACGAGTGGGCGTTGTGCCCGAGCGTCGAGAGCCAGGCGCGGCCGCCGTCGTAGTACTGGCACCACGCGACCGGATGGAAGTCGGCGTGGCCGGGATGCGGCGCGGAGGTGAGCGGCTTCAGCGTCGAGGTGTCGACCTTGGCCAGGAACTTCACCTTCGTGGGGAAGGGCATCAGGTTGTACCACTCGTCCTGGAACGAGAAGCGCTTGGGCACGTCTTTCGTCGAAGGGTCGTCCGAGACGATCTCGACGTCGCCCGCGCGGTTGGGTCCGTGGTTGTAGAAGTTCGCGTTGCCCAGCAGGCCTTCGTAGTACGGCCAGTTGTATTCGGCGCCGAAGGCGTTGTGCAGGCCCACGAAGCCGCCGCCGCGGCGCATGTAGTTGCGCAGCGCGGTGCGCGCGGCGTCCTGGCTGGTGCTCACAGCGCCGTTCCACAAGGTGTCGCGGTTCGAGCTCGCGAAGATGATGGCCTTGTAGTTGTTGATGCGGCTGCTCAGCACCGACACGTCCTCGGTCCAGTCGACCGTGATGCCCTCGGCCGACAGCATGCGCAGCAGGCCGGCCTGCATCACGTTGTCGGGGTTCATCGCCGGGTTCAGGCCGGCCGCCATCGGCGTGCCCAGCACGGCATGGCGCGGGCCCGCGGTGCGCGAGTAGATCAGCACGCGGTCGGGCGTGGTGGCGAAGGCGCCCCAGTCGTTGTAGCACTTGGGGTTGGTGCCGCGGCACACGTTGTAGTACTCGTCGAAGCTGTCGTCGACCTCGGCCACCGGTTCGGTGGGCGGCGGCACTTCATCGGTCGGTGCGGGCGGCGGTGCCGATGCAGCGGGCGCGGGCGCCACCGGCAAGAACGGCAAGGCCGCGCCGCCGCCCCCATCGCCTCCACCGCAGGCAGTCAATGCCAGCGCGAGCGCGGCGGCCGATGCAAGTCCGAAGGGAAAGGATCTGGAATGTTTCAACGGAGTCTCCTCTTGGTGGTCAATGGCGGAATCGGACGGGCGCACGCGCCCAGCACGTGTCGCTGCGCCGCGGGTGGCGGCAGGCGCAGACGTGGGAGTGACGGAAATTGCCGGCGGGAACGAAGAAGAAATTCGTCGTCGGCCGTGGGGGCGCGCTATTTGCGGATGCGCACGAGCTCGTCGTTGTAGAGCTTGACGATGGCGGGGTCGTACTGGGCGGCGAACTTGTCGACGACAGGCTTGGCGATGTCGCGCATGCGCTTCTGCTCGGGAGCACTGAGTTCGTTGAACTGCGCGCCCTTGGCCTGCAGCTCGCCCACGGCCTTCTGTGCGGCGGCGCGACTCACTTGCCGCTGGTAACCGCGTGCCTCGTTGGCCGCGTCGTTCATCATCTTCTGCTCGGCGGGCGTGAGCGAGTCCCAGAACTTCTTGCTCACCAGCACGATATTGGCGGCGTACACGTGGTTCGTCGCGCTGACGAACTTCTGCACTTCGTAGAACTTGTTCGACAGGATCACCGCATACGGGTTCTCTTGCCCATCGACCGCCTTGGCTTCGAGGGCACCGTACAGCTCGGCGAAAGGCATCGGCACCGGGTTGGCCTTGAAGGCCTTGAAGGTCTCGAGGAACACGGGGTTGGGAATCACGCGGATCTTCAGACCCTCGAGGTCTTCAGGCTTGGTGATCGGGCGCTTGCTGTTGGTGACGTTGCGAAAGCCCAGGTCCCAGTAGCCCAACGCGACGAGACCCTTCTCGGGAAGCTTGGCAATGAGCGCCTGGCCCAGCGGCCCGTCGAGCAGTGCATCGGCCTGCGCGAAGTTGTTCACCGAGAAGGGAAAGTCGACGAGGCCGAACTCCTTGACGATGCCTGCCAGTGACGTGGTCGCCGGCGCCGACATCTGCTGCACACCGCCTTGCAGCGCCGACTGCTGCTGCATCTCGTTGCCCAGTTGCGAGGCGGGGAACTCCTGGACCTTCATCTTGCCGCCGCTCTTGGCCGAGAGCAGCTCGGCGAAGCGCTTGACGCCGAAGCTCACGGGATGGTCGGCGTTGTTCAGGTGGCCGAAGCGGATCACGCGCTCCTGCTGCGCTTGCGCAACAGCAGGAACGACCAGGGCGAGGGCGAGGCCGGCGGTGGCCAGCGAGCGGTAAAGCGTTCTCAAAGTTGTTCTCCAGCTTGCGATGTGAGCGATCCATGCCGGGGCGCCAAGAAGCGCCTCCGACCCCAGACGGCGCGATCTTATCGATTTAGTGGAAAATCTTTCTACTAGTGAAAACACTTGGCAAAATGCTAGAGTCGTCTCATGACAGCCATACTCGAACGCAGCTTCAAGGTGCTCGAACACCTCTCCGGCCACCCCGAAGGCCGCGCGCTTTCCGCGCTGTCTGCCGAGCTGGAAATGCCCTTGAGCGCCACCCACCGCCTGCTGAGTGAACTGGTGCGCTGCGGCTACGTGCGGCAAGACCAGAGCCATGGCGACTACATGCTGACCATCAAGCTGGTGTCGCTGGGCCTGAGCTTTTTGAGCAACAGCGGCATCGTCGACGTGGCGCAGCCGCTGCTCGACCGGCTCGCGGTCGAATCGGGCGAGCTGGTGCGGCTGGCCGTGGTCGACGGCGACGAACTCACCTTCGTCGCAAAGGCGCAAGGCGCCACGCGCGGGCTGCGCTACGACCCGGACATGGGCCTGTCGGTGAACCTCTCGTGCAGCTCCGCGGGCCACGCGTGGCTGTCGACCATGACGGACGAACAGGCGCTGCAACTCGTCGCGAAACAAGGCTTCGGCCAGCCGGAAGATTTCGGTCCCAAGGCGCCGACCACCATGAAGGCACTGCTCGTGTTCCTGCGCGCCACGCGCAAGCGCGGCTTCTCGATGATCAACGAGGTGTTCTCCCCCGCGATGACCGCCATGGCCGCGCCGGTGCGCGGTGCGCACGGCGGCGTGATCGGCGTCATCACCATCGCGGGGCCGCTGGTGCGGCTCACGGAGGAACGCATGCTCGCGCTGGGCCCGCAGCTGCTGGCCGCGGCGGACGACGTGGCGCGGGCCAGCGGCGCGTCCGCGCTGTTCAAGCGCCGGGCCTGAAGGCCCCGCCGGGCCGTCAGTCGACCTTCACCTGGAACAGCACGAAGCCCGTGCCGCCCGGCTCGACCGTGCCGGTGAAGCGCCAGTCGATCGCGCCCGTACCGCCTACGGGTTGAACCGTGGTGCAGGCCACCGCGCCGGCCGGCGGCGCATTCGCAGGCGTGTTCTTCACACAGCCCGTCAGCGACGCCGGCGTGGTGCCCGTGGTCGCGCTCACGAAGGTGGTGTAGCCCGGCGTCATGTCGTTCACGACCATGCTGCGGATCGGTGCGTCACCGTTGTTCGTGTAGGTGATCCGGTACTCGAGCGTCTCGCCCGACTTGGCCTGGTTGTTCACGCCGAAGGTGCCGCTTTGCGTGATGTTGCGCACTTCCTTCTTCAGCTCCAGCGCCACGCCCGACACCGTGGTGAGGTCGTCGAGCGTGAAGCTGCCGCTGAGCGACGGGCTCGCGTTGGTGTACGTGAAGTCGGCGCGGATCGTCGCCTTGTTGCTCGATCCCAAGGGCGCGGTCGCGGGAATGAATTCCTGCACGATCACGCAGACCTTGCCCGCGAACACCACAGGCGTCGCCGCTGCGCTCGGCGGGTACAGCTGCGCCGCGCCGGCCTGCAGGCTGCCGGTGCACCCCACGTCCGCAAAGACCTTCGTCGTCCAACCGGTGATCGGCGGCGTGGCCGTTTCGCTCGCGACGCTGAAACGCACCTGCCCAGCAGTGCCGGCAGTGAAGGTGTGGGCGTAGGTCACGGTGCTGCCCGGCAGGCCGGTCTTGGCACCGTCGGTGGCGAATGCGCTGTTGTCGACATCGCCGAAGTTCAGGTTGCTGTGGCCCGTGCCGTTCCAGCTGAAGGCGATGCGGTCCGGCGTGCTGGTGCGCGTGTACGTGTAGGTGCCACCGACCGCGGCGACTGCCGAGCCTGACGGCAATGCGACGTTGCCCACCGATGCGCCGGTCGACACGCGCGTGCCGGGGTTCGTCTCTTCCACACACATCGCCGAACCCGTCGCAGTACCAGCCGGCACGCTCAGGCTGTAGCCGCCCGATGCGTCCGTCAGCGCGCTCGCGTACACGGTCGCGGCGCAGTTGGTCAGTCGCACGCTCACGCCCGCGAGCGGGCCTTCACCACCGTTGACGATGCCGTCGTTGGCCGTGCCACTACCGATGCCGTTGTCCAGGAACACGCGACCGCTCACGATGGCCGCGAGCGTGTTGGTGAAGGTACAGACCACGGCCGTGCCGTTCGTCAGCCCGGCTGCGGGCAGCGTGACGGTGCCCGCCACGAGATCGACCGCAGCGGTCGCCCCACCTGCGAGGCCCGTGCAGGTCGCGCCCGAGAACGCGAAGCCGCCGGGCATCGAGGCCGCGACTTCGGTCAGCACCGTCTGCGTGTTCGCCGTGGTCAGCGTCTTGATCGTGCCCACCACCGTGGAGCCCGACACCGACACGTTGATGCTGTCCGCGCCGAATCCGTTGGTGCCGCTGAACGCGAAGGTGCCCGTGCCGCCCAGCGCCTGCTTGCGGATCTGCACCGTCGGCAGGCGGTTATTGCTGTAGGTACAGACGATGGCCTTGCCAGCATCGCCCGCGCCGATCACCAGCGTGTTGCTGGCCTGGCCGTTGGTGCCGCTCAGCGCGTTGGCCGTGGCGCCGCCATCGGCGGTACACGACAGCACGGTCGTGTAGTTCGCCAGCGTGCCCGTGGGCATCGTCTCCGCGGGGAAAGTGATGGTGTTGCCGACGGCTGCCACCACCGCCGTGCCGCTGTTGCCGGCCGTGGGCGCGGTCGCGGTGAACAGGGCCGTGTTGTTGGTTCCGCCCGTGGTCGCGCCGATGCTGGCGACGTTGCCCGTCTCGCTGTTCGCGCCCCAGGCCTTGCGCACCTGCAGGGTGACGGTCTTCTTCGCGTTCGTGTAGGTACACACGATGGCCTTGTTGGCGTCGGCTGCGGCGATCGCCAGCGTGTTGCTCACCTGGCCGTTGGTGCCGCTCAGCGGGTTGGTCGTGGCGCCGCCGTCGGCGGTACACGCGAGCACGGTGC
>NZ_CALRZC010000073.1:0-35087 GCF_943372545.1 Variovorax sp. YR752
CGGCTGCTTCGCAAGAGGAGGTCGGCCTGTCGACCGCCGCCGCCACCGTCGCGCCGGCCGCACCGCCACTGCCTTTCTCGCTGACGCTGCCAGAGCACGGTCTCACTGCAGACGAGCCCTGGTCCGATCTCGACACCACCGAGCCCGCCTGGCGTCCGCCCGCGAGTTCCCTGCCGCCGTTTCCGAACATCGATCTGAACCTCGGCGCACCGCCGCCTGCATCGCCGTCGCCTGCGCCGCCGTTGCCCAACCTGCCGCGCAGCAGCGCGCTGCGAGGGCTGGTCGCGGCGACCGGTGAGAACGACGATGGCGCCGCCGCAGAGCGCGAGCAGGAAGAAAAAGACCACGACCAGCTCCTGATCCAGAAGGCGCTGCGCCGCGCGCGCGCCAAGTCGGCCAAGATCGCGAACGCCAAGGCCCGTGATGCGCAACACCACGAAGAGGCTGTCGCACCGCTGCCGGGCCCCGGCATCCGTGCCGAAGGTGAGCCGGACTTCTCGCTCTCTGCGACCTTCGAGGCGCCCGAGGACCATCCCTTCGCGGAAGAAGAAGAGGCGGCTGACAAGCCCGCCGGCTTCTGGCAACGCAAGGGCGTGCGCCGCCTGCTTGTGTTGCTGGCCGTGCTCGCAGCCCTGGTCCTCGCCGTGCAGGTCATTCGCCATGAACGCGACGGCATCGTGGCGCGCCAGCCGAACCTGCGGCCGGCCCTGTCGGCGCTGTGCCAGTACACCGGCTGCGAGCTCGCGCCGCTGCGCCAGATCGGCGACATCGTGATCGAAGGCGCGGCCTTCGCGCGCGAGAAGAGCGGCGGCAACGACTACCGGCTGAGCTTCACCTTGCGCAATGCGGCGACGGTGCCGCTGGCCATGCCGGCCATCGAGCTGTCGCTGCTCGACACGCAGGAGCAAGCCGTCGTGCGGCGCGTGCTCACGCCGACCGACTACGGCGCGCCGGGCGTGCTGACGGCGCGTGCCGACCGCGCGGCCACGCTGCCGCTGACCTTGTCGGCCAGCGAAGCAGCGGCGCTGCCGCCGATCGCGGGCTACCGCGTCGAAGCTTTCTATCCCTGAGCGGAGCGCCGACTCGCGCGCCGTTCGTTCCCTTTCTCATCCAACCTACGGTCCACCCATGGCAGCAGTGATTTGCGGTTCTCTTGCGTTCGACACCATCATGACTTTCGAAGGCCGGTTCGCCGACCAGATCCTGCCGGACCAGCTGCACATCCTGAATGTGTCGTTCCTGGTGCCGGGCCTGCGTCGTGACTTCGGCGGCTGCGCCGGCAACATTGCCTACAGCCTCAACGCACTCGGCGGCACGGCGCTGCCGATGGCCACGCTGGGCAGCGACGGCGCCGACTACGCCGAACGCATGCGCACGCTGGGCATCAGCACGGAGTTCGTGCGTCAGCTCGACGACACGTTCACTGCGCAGGCGATGATCATGAACGACACGGACAACAACCAGATCACGGCGTTCCATCCCGGCGCGATGCAGCAGGCGCACGTCACGAAGGTGGTGGCGCGCGAGGACATCAAGCTCGGCATCATCGCGCCCGACGGCCGTGACGCGATGCTGCAGCACGCCGAGCAATTCGCCGCCGCCGGCATTCCCTTCGTGTTCGATCCGGGTCAGGGCCTGCCGATGTTCGACGGCGACGCGCTGCGTCACTTCATCGAGCTCGCGAGCTGGGTCGTCGTCAACGACTACGAAGGCAAGATGCTGTCGCAGCGCACCGGCTGGAGCCTGGCCGAGATCTCGCAGCGCGTGCGTGGTCTCGTGGTCACGCTGGCCGCCGAAGGCTGCGAGGTGTGGACGAAAGGTGAACGCGAGCACGTGCCCGGCGTGACGCCTGTGGCGGTGATCGAGCCCACGGGTTGCGGCGACGCATGGCGCGGCGGCCTGTTGTACGGCCTGGAAAAGGAATGGCCGCTGGCCCGCTGTGCGGCGCTCGGCAATCGCATTGGTGCGCTCAAGATCGCGCAGCGCGGACCGCAGAACTACCAGATCGATCGCGCGACGCTCGACCTGTAAATCGCTGGCCTGCCTGCATCGCTTCGGCGATGCGGCAACAGCGGGCGCCCATGAAAAAAGCCCGACACCTTGCGGTGCCGGGCTTTGTGCCTTTCAGGGCCGCTGAGAATTCACTCAGGGCTTGCTGGCCGTCGGAAACGGCCAAGCTGCCTGGGGATTCAGCGTCGTTTGCGCCGCAGGGGCAGGCGCTACGGCAGCCTTCGCAGGCGCGGCGGCCTTCTTGGCAGCAGGCTTCTTGGCAGCAGCGGCAGGCTTGGCAGCGGGCTTTTTCGCGGCTTTCTTGGCTGCTGCCTTCTTGGCAGGAGCCTTCTTGGCGGCAGCCTTCTTCGCAGGGGCCTTCTTGGCAGCAGCCTTCTTGGCAGGCGCCTTCTTCGCTACGGCCTTCTTGGCAGGCGCCTTCTTGGCGGCGGCCTTCTTTGCCGGAGCCTTCTTGGCAGCGGCCTTCTTCGCCGGTGCAGCCTTCTTCGCTACGACCTTCTTGGCTGCAACCTTCTTGGCCGCGACCTTCTTTGCCGGAGCCTTCTTCGCTACGACCTTCTTGGCGACAGCCTTCTTAGCCGGAGCCTTCTTGGCAGCGACCTTCTTTGCCGGAGCCTTCTTCGCGGCGACAGCCTTCTTTGCCGGAGCCTTCTTTGCAGCGACCTTCTTGGTCGGCGCTTTCTTTGCAGTTGCCATTTCTATTTCTCCTTGATCAAGTTGAAAAAATCAACCTATTGAAGCACTCCACGCGCGTTGGGAGCGTGAAGTGATTCATGGCGTTGGAATCTAAGCCCCAGCACCATGAACACCTGAGCCCTCATCCATGCCGCGCTCTGTGGCGCAGTCGGTGGCAAGGGCAATTCTTGAATTCATGAATTGTTGTGTATCGAAAAATTCAATCCCAGGAGAGCGCACCACCCGACTGGTACTCGATCACGCGGGTTTCGAAAAAGTTGCGCTCTTTCTTCAGGTCAATCATTTCGCTCATCCAGGGGAACGGGTTTTCCTCGTTCGGGAAGAGCGTTTCGAGGCCGATCTGCTGCGCGCGCCGGTTGGCGATGTAGCGCAGGTAGCCCTTGAACATGGAGGCGTTCATGCCGAGCACGCCACGCGGCATGGTGTCTTCGGCGTATTTGTATTCGAGCTCGACGGCCTTCATGAAGAGGTCCTTGATCTCGGCCTTGAACTCTGCGGTCCACAGGCCGGGATTCTCGAGCTTGAGCTGGTTGATCAGGTCGATGCCGAAATTGCAGTGCATCGACTCGTCGCGCAGGATGTACTGGTACTGCTCGGCGGCGCCGGTCATCTTGTTCTGGCGGCCCAGCGCAAGAATCTGCGTGAAGCCGACGTAGAAGAAGAGGCCTTCCATCAGGCAGGCGAACACGATCAGCGACTTGAGCAGCGTCTGGTCGGTCTCGTGCGTGCCGGTCTTGAAGTGCGGGTCGCTGATGGCGTCGATGAACGGGATCAGGAACTGGTCCTTCTCGCGGATCGATGCCACTTCGTTGTAGGCGTTGAAGATCTCGCTCTCGTCCAGGCCGAGCGACTCGACGATGTACTGGTACGCGTGCGTGTGGATCGCTTCCTCGAAGGCCTGGCGCAGCAGGAACTGGCGGCACTCGGGGGCCGTGATGTGGCGGTAGGTGCCCAGCACGATGTTGTTGGCGGCCAGCGAATCGGCGGTCACGAAGAAGCCGAGGTTGCGCTTGATGATGCGGCGCTCGTCGTCGGTCAGGCCGTTCGGGTCTTTCCACAACGCGATGTCGCGCGTCATGTTCACTTCCTGCGGCATCCAGTGGTTGGCGCAAGTGGCGAGGTACTTTTCCCAGGCCCACTTGTACTTGAACGGCACCAGCTGATTGACGTCGGTCTGGCCGTTGATGATGCGCTTGTCGGAAGCCTTGACGCGCTGCGCTGCAGGCGCGGCCACCGATGCGGTGGCAGTGGCGGGTTGTGCAAGCGACGAAGTCGGAGCGGCGACCGCGCGACCTGCGGAAGAACCGCTGGTCGATGCGTGGTGCTGCTGCAATCCTTGTTGCATATCCTTTGGTAAGGAGGGCTTGACTTCTTCGTCCCAGGTCAACATAGAAAAATCCAATGCGCAATTATCGGAGCAACGATGTGAGTTGCAAAGTGCTCGTTCACATCGTGCGCCATTTATGGGGTTGTTATGTTGCTCGCATGCATCGCGCGACGTCAGTCAATGCCTTGATTGATTGAACGTCGCGCGCTTTTCAGTTCTGCGAGCACCTCGCTGATCGATCGAAGCGTCTTCTTCTTTGACGCTTCACTTGCACATCACTGGCAGGCTTCGCAGGTCGGATCGTCGACACCGCAGAACGCGATGTCGGTGGCGGGCATTGCGCTCATCTGTGCCTGCGCTGCAGCAGCGGCAGCGTCGAGTGCGCTCATGCCCGAGGGTGCGTCGTTGCCCGACGACACCGCGTTGAGACGGCCCGATTGCACCGTCGACTTTTCTGCGTGCGTCGCGCTCTGCGTGCGCAGGTAGTACGTGGTCTTCAGGCCGCGCAGCCAGGCGAGCTTGTAGGTGTCGTCGAGCTTCTTGCCCGAGGCGCCGGCCATGTAGATGTTCAGCGACTGCGCCTGGTCGATCCACTTCTGGCGACGCGAGGCGGCTTCGACGAGCCACGTGGTTTCCACTTCGAACGCGGTGGCGTACAGCGCCTTCACGTCTTGCGGCACGCGGTCGATGGGACGCAGCGAACCGTCGAAGTGCTTCAGGTCCATGACCATGACGTCGTCCCACAGGCCCAGGCGCTTCAGGTCGCGCACCAGGTAGTGGTTGATCACGGTGAACTCGCCCGACAGGTTCGACTTGACCGACAGGTTGCCGAAGCAGGGTTCGATCGAAGCGTCGACACCGATGATGTTCGAGATGGTCGCGGTCGGAGCGATGGCCACGCAGTTCGAATTGCGCATGCCCTGGGTCTTGATCTTCTGGCGCAGTGCGTCCCAGTCGAGCGTGGACGAGCGATCCACTTCGACGTAGCCGCCGCGGGCTTTCTCGAGCAGGTCGAGCGTGTCGATCGGCAGAATGCCCTTGTCCCACAGCGAGCCCTTGTAGCTCGAGTACTTGCCGCGTTCGCGCGCCAGGTCGGCCGATGCCGAGTAGGCGTGGTAGCAGATGGCTTCCATCGACTCATCGGCGAACTGCACGGCTTCTTGCGAGGCGTAGGGAATGCGCAGTTCGTACAGCGCGTCCTGGAAGCCCATGAGGCCCAGGCCGACCGGGCGGTGGCGCAGGTTGGAGTCGCGCGCCTTCTTCACGGCGTAGTAGTTGATGTCGATCACGTTGTCGAGCATGCGCATTGCGGTCGAGATCGTCTTCTGCAGCTTGACCTGGTCGACCTTGCCGTCCTTCAGATGCTGCAGCAGGTTCACCGAACCCAGGTTGCACACGGCGGTTTCGGTGTCGCTGGTGTTCAGCGTGATCTCGGTGCACAGGTTCGACGAGTGAACCACGCCGGCGTGCTGCTGCGGCGAGCGCACGTTGCAGGCGTCCTTGAACGTGATCCAGGGATGGCCGGTCTCGAACAGCATCGTGAGCATCTTGCGCCACAGGTCCGACGCCTGGAGCGTGCGGGCGGGCTTGATCTCACCGCGGGCGGCCTTTTCTTCGTAGGCGACGTAAGCCTTTTCGAAGTCGGCGCCGAACAGGTCGTGCAGGTCAGGCACGTTGGAGGGCGAGAACAGCGTCCAGGTGCCCTTTTCCATCACGCGGCGCATGAAGAGGTCGGGGATCCAGTTGGCGGTGTTCATGTCGTGCGTGCGGCGGCGGTCGTCGCCGGTGTTCTTGCGCAGCTCCAGGAACTCCTCGATGTCGAGGTGCCAGGTTTCCAGGTACGTGCAGACGGCGCCCTTGCGCTTGCCGCCCTGGTTCACGGCCACGGCCGTGTCGTTCACCACCTTCAGGAACGGCACGACGCCTTGCGATTCGCCGTTGGTGCCCTTGATGTGGCTGCCCAGTGCGCGCACGCGGGTCCAGTCGTTGCCCAGGCCGCCGGCGAACTTCGACAGCAGCGCGTTTTCCTTGATCGACTCGTAGATGCCGTCCAGGTCGTCGGGCACGGTGGTCAGGTAGCAGCTGGACAGTTGCGAGCGCAGCGTGCCGGCGTTGAACAGCGTGGGCGTGCTCGACATGAAGTCGAACGACGACAGCACTTCATAGAACTCGATGGCGCGGGCTTCGCGGTCGATTTCGTTCAGCGACAGGCCCATGGCCACGCGCATGAAGAAAGCCTGCGGCAGCTCGATGCGCGACTTGCGCACGTGCAGGAAGTAGCGGTCGTACAGCGTCTGCAGGCCGAGGTAGTCGAACTGGTTGTCGCGCTCGGCCTTCAGGGCGGCGCCCAGGCGGGGCAGGTCGTACTGCAGCAGCTTCTCGTCGAGCAGTTCGTTGTCCACGCCCTTCTTGATGAACTGCGGGAAGTAGTCGGCGTAGGCGGTGGCACGGTCGGCCGGCATCACTTCGCGGCCGATGATCTCCTTGAAGATCGTGTGCAGCAGCAGGCGCGCGGTGGCGAAGGTGTAGTCGGGGTCTTTTTCGATCAGCGTGCGGGCCGCCAGGATCGAGGCCTTGTAGACCTCGTCGAGCGGCACGCCGTCGTACAGGTTGCGCATCGTCTCGGCCTGGATCGGCGCGGCGGTGATGCTGTCGCCCAGGTTTTCGCAGGCCGATTCGATCAGGCCCTTGAGCTCGTTCAGGTCGAGCGCCACGCGCTCGCCGTTGTCGAGCACGTGCAGCACCGGTGCGGCGGGCAGGTCTTGCTCGACTTGCTTCGAACGCTCCTGCGTGCGGCGTTCGCGGTACAGCACGTAGGCACGTGCGATTTCATGGTGGCCGCCGCGCATCAGGCCGAGCTCGACCTGGTCTTGCACGTCTTCGATGTGGAAGGTGCCGCCGCCCGGACGCGAGCGCACCATGGCGCGGATCACGCCTTGCGTGAGCACGTCGACCGTCTCGCGCACGCTGGCCGAGGCCGCGCCCTGGGTGCCGTGCACGGCCAGGAAGGCCTTCATCATCGCGATGGCGATCTTGTTCGGTTCGAACGGAACCACGGCGCCGTTGCGTCGAATGATCTGGTAGTGGGCGAGGTTCTGACCGGTGGGCGAGCCCGCAGTGTCTTGTTGCTGCTGCGGCGTCGCGGGGACGGCGCGGGGGGTCGACGGGGTGTTCAGTGCAGTTTGCATTCGCTTCCTCTCGGTTGTGCAATTCTTGTTGGTTGGCAAGGCCTCGCGGGCCTTGCGTCGGCGTTGTTGCCGAACGGGAAGACACTATATCTAGGGTGTCGGTGCCCCACAAGCCACTACAGGTAGTGTTTTCTTGTAAACGCAACTCGGCAGGAATTGCGCAGGACTCAGCGCATCACCAGCGATGCCGCATGAATACTGGACCATGGTGGCGCAACCCACGCTGGGCGCGGCTTGCAAGACGATTTGGGCCTGCAGGCCGCATGGTTGCTGCGCTGCGCGCTTGCACTCATCGAATTGCTGCGCTGCGAGAGCGCCGCATCACGAGGCGCCACGCGATTGAAAAAATTAGCGCGCCACCACCTGCGCGGGAAACATTTGTGGACTCCAGCCGAGCTGTTCGCGCAGCACGCGCCAGTCGAAACCGGCGCCGGGGTCTTGCTTGCGGCCGGGCGCGATGTGCTCGTGGCCGGCGATGTGGGCGATGGCGTAGTGCTGCGCGAGCGCGGCGCAGAGGCTGGCCAGCGTTTCGTACTGCGCCTCTTCGAAGCGCTCGCCCTCGAGGCCTTCGAGCTCGATGCCGACGGAGTCGTCGTTGCAGTTGCTGCGCCCGCGCCACGACGACACGCCGGCATGCCAGGCGCGGTCCTCGCAGCTCACGAACTGCCACAGCTCGCCGTTGCGCCGCACATAGAAATGCGACGACACCTCGAGCCCGCGGATCGACTGGAAGTACGGGTGCGCGTCCCAGTCGAGCCGGTTGGTGAAGAGCTGCTGCACGGCGTCGCCGCCGTACTCGCCCGGCGGCAGGCTGATCGAATGCAGCACGATCAGGTCGGTCTGCGCGCCGACGGGGCGCGAGCCGAAGTTGGGCGAGGGCAGGGCCTTGGCGAAGCGGTACCAGCCGGCGCGCCAGAGTCTGTCGTCGCCGGCCGGTGGGGTGACGGCGTCGTCAGTCGTCGGCATGCGCGGTGGCGCCGTCGTCGCCGTTGGGCGTGGAGATGCCCAGGCGCGCGATGCGGTAGCGGATCTGGCGCAGGCTCATGCCGAGCCGCGCGGCGGCGGCCGTGCGGTTGAAGCCGCTTTCGTGCAGCGCGCGCACGAGGATCTCGCGCTCCTGCTGGTCGAGCCAGGCCTGCAGATCGGAAGGCAGCGGCGGCGGCGCGGGCTTGGGTTCGGCCGCCGGCGCGGGGGCCGCAGACACCGCAACGGCGGCTGGCGCTTCAGCGGATTCGCCGCGCGGCGCGGCCGGCATCGGCGTCATCGCACCCATCAGGTCGATCTGCAGCTCGTCGCCGTCGTTCAGCGCCACGGCGCGGTGCAGCAGGTTCTCGAGCTCGCGCACGTTGCCGTCGAGCGGGTGCTGGGCCAGGCGCTGCAGCAGCGCGTCGGACAGGCGCGGCGCCGGCAGGCCGCCGTCTTGCGCGATGCGCGCGAGCAGCGCGGTGCACAGCGCGGGCAGGTCTTCGCGGCGCTCGCGCAGCGCGGGCACCGCGATCTCGATCACGTTGAGGCGGTAGAACAGGTCTTGCCGGAAGCGGCCGGCGAGCACTTCGGCGTGCAAATCTTTGTGGGTGGCGCTCACGATGCGCACGTCGACCGCGTCTTCCTGCGTCGAGCCGATGGCGCGCACGCTGCGCTCCTGAATGGCGCGCAGCAGCTTCGACTGCATGGCCAGCGGCAGGTCGCCGATCTCGTCGAGGAACAGCGTGCCGTCGCGCGCCGCCTGGAAGTAGCCGTCGCGGTCTTGCGACGAGCCGGTGTACGAGCCCTTCTTGGCGCCGAAGAACTCGGCCTCGAGCAGGTTCTCGGGAATCGCGCCGCAGTTCACCGCGACGAAGGGGCCGTCGCTGCGCTGGCTGCAGCCGTGCACGGCGCGCGCGACCAGCTCCTTGCCGGTGCCCGATTCGCCGCGCACCAGCACCGGCGCCATGCCGCGCGCCACCTTGGCGATGCGCGACTTGACGAGGCGCATCGGGTCGGAGTCGCCGACCAGCCGGTCGAGGGCGGTGGCGCCGCTGCGCGTCACGGACAGCGCATCGGGACGTTCGCCGCCGTGGCTGGCGGCTTGCGGCGCAGGCTTCTGCGGCACGACCACCGCGGCGCGGTTGGCCTGCACGGCCGACGCCACCACGGCGCGGAACTGCTTCAGGTCGACCGGCTTCGTGAGGTAGTCGAAGGCGCCGGCCTTCAGCGCCTCGACCGCGTTCTCGGCCGAGCCGTAGGCGGTCATGACCACGCAGCGCTCGCTGCGCTGGTCTTTCTGGATACGGTGGATGATCTCCATGCCTTCGCCGTCGGGCAGCCGCATGTCGGTGATCACGGCGTCGAAGCGGCCGGCTTCGAGGTGCTGCCAGGCTTCGGACACGCTGCCTGCGGCTTCCACCCGGTAGCCTTCACGCAGCAGCGTGAGTTCGTAGAGCGTGCGCAGGTCGGGCTCGTCGTCGATGACGAGGATCTGCGCGGGGCGCGAGGCGGCGGCGGAGGGCGGGAGGGAGCTCACGGCCGCTATTGTGTCAGCCGGTTTTCGCTCGGGGCGAAGCTGACGAAGAATTCGTTGCCCTCGGGGCCGCCCGGCACCAGCGCGCGTCGCTCGTAGCCGATGGTGGCGCCATGGCGCCGGCACAGCTCGCGGCACAGGAACAGGCCCAGGCCGCTGGAGCGGCTCTCGGACGAGAAGAAGGGTTCGAACAGGTGGCGCTGCACCGCCGGTTCCAGCGGCGCGCCGTCGCTCCACACCAGCAACGCGGCCCGCTGCACGCCGGCCCGCTGCACCGTGGTGATGACCTGGATCGCACCCTCGCGCTGGCTCGCGTAACGGGCCGCGTTGTCCAGCAGGTTCACCAGCAGGCGGCGCAGGTGTTCGGCCTCGAAGCGCACTTCGCTGCCCGGCGCGTCGAGCGCCACGCGCACGCCCTTGCGCTGCGTCTGGCGCACCCATTCCTCGGCCAGGATCTGCGCGGCCGGGTCGAGCACCAGCTGTTCGCCCAGCGAGAGCACGCGCTGCTGGCGGGCGCGAGAAACGTCGAGCACGTCGTCCACGATGCGCGCCAGGCGCTGCGCGTTGTGCTGGACCATGTCGGTCAGCTTGCGGTGCGCCGGGTCAGTCAGGTCTTCGCTGAGCAGCGCGCTGGCCTGCGCGATGGCGGCCAGCGGGTTGCGGATTTCATGCGCCACCGCGGCCGACATGCGGCCCATGGCGGCGAGCTTTTCGGTGCGGATGCGGGCTTCGAGCTCGCGCAGGTCCTGCAGGAACATCACGCACAGGCTGTCGGCGCGGCGGTCGTCGGTGGGCGTGAGCCGGGTGCGCACGCGCACCTCGCGTGCCGCGCCGCGCGCCTGCGCTACCGGGATTTCTTCGGTCTGCGGCGCGCGCCGCGCGAAGGTCTGGCGCGCCAGCGCGGCCAGCGCATGCCAGGCCGGCTGGGTGTGCAGCGGGAACGGCATTGGCAACTGCGCCAGGCCCTGGCCGAGGATCGCGTCGGCCGCCGGATTGGCGGTGTGCACCAGGCCCTCGGCGTCGATCACCAGCACGCCTTCGGTGAGGGTTTCGATCACCAGGTCGTTGACCTGCGCCTGCATCTGCGCGTGGCTGCGGCTGCGCTGCGCCACCGCTTCTTCGCGCGCCAGCCGGCGGGCCAGCTCGTGCGCGAGCAGCGCCACCACGAACAGGCCGGTGCCGGTGAGGGCGGCCTGCACGAAGCGCGCTGACGGGTCGTTGGGTTGCTGCAGCCAGTGCCAGCCGGCGTCGGCCAGCAGCAGCAGCGTCACGGTGGCCGTGGTGCCCAGGCCCACAAGCAGCGTGCCGAGCACCGCGCTCATCAAGACAGGCAGCGCGAACAGCGGCGTGTAGTTGACGCTGCCGCCCTGCAGCACCTGCAAGGCGCTGAAGATGCCCAGGTCGACCCCGATGGTCAGCAGCCAGAGCGTCGAGAAGCCGCGGATCGGCGGTTCGAAGTGCGCGTAGCGCATCTCCAACCAGGCCAGCACGAGGTAGCCGCCCGACAGCACGATCGGCAGCGGCTGCACAGCCTGTCCGATGGCGAAGGCCACGCCCTGCAGCAGCACCAGCACCACCGCCACGAAACAGCGTGCCGCCATGAAGCCGCGCCACAGCCGCAGCAGCGCGGTGCTGTCGCCGGCGCCCAGGTCGAGCACGTCCCAGTCGGTGGCCGGCTCGCCGCGCGACCGGCGCAACGAACTCATGAGGCGGTGCCGGCCTGACGGTGCGCGGCGCTGCAGTACACCGCGCCGTCCGGCCCGGGGAGCGCGTCGGCCGCGGGCAGGTGCAACCCGCAATGGGCGCAGCGCACCATCGCCTGCGGCGGGCCGACGGCCGGCGTGCGCTGTTGCGCCTTCTTGGCGCGTTCCTGTTGGGCGTCGCGCATCTCTTCGCGCCGGTTCTTGCGCCAGAGCCAGATCGCGACCCACACCACCGCGAGGACGAGCAGGTACTTCATGCGGGCAGGCGCGTCAGCACGACTTCGAGCACGAAGCGCGAGCCCACGTAGGCCAGCAGCAGCAGCGCCGCGCCCGCGTACAGCACGCGCCGCGCCGTACGTCCGCGCCAGCCGAAGCGCGCGCGCCCGGTCAGCAGGACCGCGAAGCTGAGCCAGGCAAGCACCGAGAAGATGGTCTTGTGGTCCCACTTCCAGGCGCGGCCGGCGGCGCCGTAGAGCTGTTCGCTGAACAGCAGGCCGGCCAGCAGCGTGGCCGACAGCAGCACGAAGCCCGCGGTGACGAAGCGGAAGGTGAGCCGTTCCAGCGTGAGCAGCGGCACGCCGGCCTGTGCATCGGCACTGGCAAGGCGGATCTGCTTTTCGGCCCGCGTGATCAGCCAGGCGTGCACCACGGCGGCGCCGAACAGGCCGTACGAGGCGATGCCCAGCGCCAGGTGCAGCGGCAGCCAGGGCGAGGCGCTGACATGCAGCGGCGTGCCGGGGAACAGCAGCGCCAGCAGCACGGCAGCCGCGCCCAGCCAGGCCAGCGCGCGGCGTGCCTTCAGTTGCGGGTACAGGCGGCTTTCGACCGCGTAGACCGTGAGCACCAGCCACGCCGTGACCGACAGCGCCGGCGCGAAACCGAAGCGAGGGTCGCCGCCGATCAGCCCGTGGCCGAGCACCGCAGCGTGCAGCAGCCATGCGATGCCGAGCGCCCATTGGGTGGTCTGGCGGCTGAGCCGCGCACCGGCGGCAGCGGCAAAACCGTAGGCTGCCGCGGTGGCGATGCCCAGCGCCACGCCGAGTGGAGAGGGGATCGCTAAAATCATCGGTGGAGTGTATAGGCTCGCCCCGAGGCTTCGCGCACGCCGTGTCGCTTCGCCCACCCCCTGCCGGGGGCAACACCCGCGGTCCGGCACAGCCGGTTGCGCGGGGTTCCACGACAGAGCGAGCCCTCGTACCGCTTCCAGGTTTTCACGACTTTCCATCGGTCCGCTGCCGCGGACAACAAGGTATTTCCTTCATGGCCACCGCCCTCACCGAAAAGTTCTCCCGCCTCGTCAAGACGATGAGCGGCCAGGCGCGCATCACCGAAAGCAACGTGCAGGACATGCTGCGCGAGGTGCGCATGGCACTGCTGGAGGCCGACGTGGCGCTGCCCGTGGTGCGCGACTTCGTCGCCCGCGTGAAAGAGAAGGCGCTCGGCCAGGAAGTGCTGGGCTCGCTCAAGCCGGGCCAGGCGCTGGTCGGCATCGTCAACCGCGAACTCGCCGCCACCATGGGCGAGGGCGTGTCGGACATCAACCTCGCGGCGCAACCGCCCGCCGTGATCCTCATGGCCGGCCTGCAGGGCGCCGGCAAGACCACCACCACCGCCAAGCTGGCCAAGCACCTGATCGAGAAGCGCAAGAAGAAGGTGCTCACCGTGTCGGGCGACGTGTACCGCCCGGCCGCCATCGAGCAGCTCAAGACCGTGACCAAGCAGGCCGGCGCCGAGTGGTTCCCGAGCACGCCCGACCAGAAACCGCTGGACATCGCGCGCGCCGCGCTCGACCACGCCAAGCGCCACTACTTCGACGTGCTGCTGGTCGACACGGCCGGCCGCCTGGCGATCGACGAAGTGCTGATGACCGAAATCAAGCAGCTGCACGCGGCGCTCGACCCGGTCGAAACCCTGTTCGTGGTCGATGCCATGCAGGGCCAGGACGCGATCAACACCGCCAAGGCCTTCAAGGAAGCGTTGCCCCTCACCGGCATCATCCTGACCAAGACCGATGGCGATTCGCGCGGCGGTGCGGCGCTGTCGGTGCGTCAGGTCACCGGTGTGCCGATCAAGTTCGCCGGCACGAGCGAGAAGATCGACGGCCTCGAGGTGTTCGACGCCGAGCGCCATGCGGGTCGCATCCTCGGCATGGGCGACATCGTCGCGCTGGTCGAGCAGGTCACGGCCGGCGTCGACGTCGAAGCGGCGCAGAAGCTCGCGGCCAAGGTCAAGAGCGGCGCGGGCTTCGACCTCAACGACTTCCTCGGTCAGCTGCAGCAGATGAAGCAGATGGGCGGCCTCTCCAGCCTGATGGACAAGCTGCCCCAGCAGATGGCCGCCAAGGCCAGCGAAGCCGACATGACGCGCGCCGAGCGCGACATCCGCCGCAAGGAAGGGATCATCCAGAGCATGACGCCGCTGGAGCGCCGCAAGCCCGAGCTGCTCAAGGCCACGCGCAAGCGCCGCATCGCGGCCGGCGCGGGCGTGCAGGTTCAGGAAGTGAACCGCCTGCTCAACGAGTTCGAGCAGATGCAGGGCATGATGAAGAAGATGAAGGGCGGCGGCCTCATGAAGATGATGAAGAAGATGGGCGGCATGAAGGGCATGGGCGGAATGCCCGGCATGGGCGGAGGCGGCGGCAAGCTGCCGTTCTGAGCCGCACACACATACATATATAGAGACAGACAGAAGCCCGCCAGGGGATGCCCCGGCGGGCTTTGTCGTTTTCAGGTCTGCACGTCGTAGACCGTGGCGTGCGCTTCGACGGGCGCGGGCAGCTCCCAGCGGTGCAGCATCCGCTCGATGCCTGCGTTCGAGAGCGTGGTGTCGCGCGCGCGGTTGCGGCGCATCAGCTCCGCGTGCGGCACCTCCAGGTACACCAGCTCGGTCTGTGCGTGGTACGCCCAGAGCAGGTCCAGCGTCTTGGTGCGCATCTGCTGGCTCAGGTGCGTGGCGTTCCAGACGAAGCGCTCCTGCTTGCGCAGCAGCGCCTTGGCCTGGTCGACCGCGTGGTGCGCGGCGAGCCCGTCGTTCTCGCCGTGCTTGAGGCCCAGCTCGGCGCGCGCATCGTCGAAGGACACGACCGGCCAGCCCTTGCGGTGCAGCGCCACCCAGTGGTTCTTGCCGCTCGCGGGCAGGCCGCACATCACCGTGACCTGCGAGCCCGGCGTCTGGAACAGCGGGTAGTCGGGGCTGGTGTCGGCGCCGCGAAAGTAGGCCAGGCGCGTGTGCGCATCGGCCATCTGTCGCGGACCGCTCCAGCAGCCTTCTTCCTGCGCCAGCTGCTCGAAGAGTGCGATGTCGGCCAGGCTGTCCGCCCGCTTTTCGTAGTGGCGGCCGAGCATGTCGCAGCGCGCCACGCAGCACAGGTCGGGCAGGCTCAGCTCCCACGAGAGCTTGTGCACCAGCCAATCGGGCCGCACGCCCTTGCGCGAGGCGAAGGCGTGGAACGGCACCTGATGCACGGCGATGATCCGGCAGACCGCCTCGCGCAATGCGAACGGCACGCGGGCCTTCCACATCAGCACGCGCACGTCGACCGATCCGCGACGCGAATGGCCGGGCTGGCCGATGCGGCCGCTGGCTTCGTCGATCACCGTGGTGTCGGGCTTGGCGATGTCGTGCAGCAGGCAGGCCATGAACAGCACGAAGCGACCGTCGGCATCGGCGCGCCGGTAGTGCGGGTCGGCCATGAGCGCGTCGAGCACCATGCGCGTGTGGATGCCGACGTTGCCCTCGGCGTGGTAGTACGGGTCCTGGGGCGTTTCTTCCAGGCGCAGCAGCGCCGGCAGCAGTTCGCAGCACTGCGCCCAGTCGTAGTCCTGTGAAGACTTCGGGACGAGTGCGCGCAAATCGTCGTAGGTCATCGCGGCCTCCTTGTGGTTGTTGCCAGCTCGGCTGGGTCGCGCAGCGTGCGCAGCCCCAGGTCTTGCCAGTTCAATTGCGGTGTCGGCGCGTAGAGGTCCACGCCCGGCGCGAGCTGGTTCGGCAGCACCGGCCGGCGGCTGTGGTGCGAGCCCGAGTCGAGGATGGTCTGCACGAAGTCGGGTCGCACCCATTTGTAGCGGCCGGTCACCTGCCCGACCGATTCGGTCTTGAGGTACAGGCCCTCGGCCAGATCAGACAGGTCGGTTTGCTGCCGCACGAGGTCGAGCGGCTGGCCTTCGTGCGCCACCGCCTGCTCAAAGGCCGGCTTCCAGTCGGCACTGCGTGCGAACGACGGCTGCACGAGCGAACGCAGTGCCTTCGCTTGGCGTGGCATTCCGCCCTCGTACAGCACGGGCACCGACAGCACCGGGCCGTCGGCCAGCAGCGCATGCCGCGCGGGCGTCGACAGGAAGCACTGCGCCTGCCGGTCGTAGATGTCGAACTCCAGGAAGAACGCCGGCAGCCGGTCGTACCAGCAGCTGTGCTTGGCAAAGCACCACTCGCCGTACATCACGTAGCGGTCTTCGAGCCGTTCGAGCAGTGCCGCTTCATGCGCCGCGGCCCAGTGCTTGAACAGATTGAACTGCCGCTCGCCCGCGCCGCCAGCCAGGTAGTGGCCGCGCGATTGCAACAGCAGCTCGCCCGCCGAGGTGAACGACACGGCCGCGTTGGCGCCATCGAGTTTTTCCTCGATGACCACCTGCTGGCCGTGCAGCGCAGACAACGGCGTCTGGCCGTCGTCGGTGTCGCCGGCTTGCAGGCGCGAGCCTTCCAGGTGCGCCGTACGTGGGTACTTGAGCAGCGGGATCGACGAAAGAGAAAGGGAAGAGAGAGGGAACACGTTGGTCTCCAGATGCAAATCAGGAAGAACCGACAACGTGCGGGAGCGAAGCTGGAAAAGAGAGTCGACTTCAGTGGCCGGAGAGGCCGTGCTTGGTCAATGTGGGAACGCAGCTTGGCGCCCGACATGACCAGCGAGTGGTGTTGTCGGCGTCAGAGAGTGATGACGGCGAATCGGGGCACTTGGCGTTCCAGGGGATCGAAGAGATCCGTGGGTTGACGAAAAAGGAAGGCGCGATTCTAGCCACGCGCCATGAAAAAAGCCGACCCTGAGGTCGGCTTCTTATCGGCGCTGTGTCTTCAGCGCATCAGGCGGTTGCCAATGCCGGACGCGCCAGACGCAAGGCATGCATCCACGCACGACGCAGCACGGCGGGCGAACGCGATTCCTCGGGAATCAGCAGGAAGCCGCGGTCGCGCAGCGTGGTGCCCAGCGCGATCTGGCTGGTCAGCACGGTCAGCGGGATCGCCAGCAGCAGCGGCAAGCCGACAGGCATGAGCCAGATCAGCGCGCTCGGGTCGATCATGGCGACGCCGACGGCGAGCATGGCGATCACCAGCGTCATGGGGGCCAGCTGGGTTGCAGCGACCTTCCACGGCACGGCGTTGGCTTCACGCGGGGGCGACTTCCAGTCGAGCTTGATGCCGGTGAGAGCGACGAGCACGAACAGCGAGTGGGCCAGCATGCGCACCGGAGCCTGCACGATGGCCAGACCGGCTTCGAGCACCGAGCTCTTCACCAGGCCCCAGACACCACCGTACTGGCGTTGCTCACCGCGCATCAGCACGGCGGCGATGCCCAGCACGCGCGGCAGGAACAGCAGGCACAGGGTCCAGACCCAGAGGCCGGCCAGTTCGGCGGGCAGCACGCTCCAGCTCGACACGAGGCTCGAGCCGCTCAGCCACAGGGCGGTGCCCAGTGTCAGGAACGCGAGCCACAGCGGTGCCGAGGCATACGCCATGGTGCCGGTCACGAACATCGCGCGGTGCACCGGGTGGATGCCGGGTTCGGCCATCAGGCGGGCGTTCTGCAGGTTGCCCTGGCACCAGCGGCGGTCGCGTTGCAGCTCGGCCAGCAGGTCCGGCGGTTGCTGTTCGTAGCTGCCGACCAGGTCGGACACCAGCCACACGTGGTAGCCGGCGCGGCGCATCAGCGCGGCTTCGACGAAGTCGTGCGACATGATGCCGCCCGACATGCCGCCGGTGCCCTTGATCGGGGCCAGCGCGCAATGCTTCATGAAGGCTTCGACGCGGATGATGGCGTTGTGGCCCCAGTAGTGCGACTCGCCGAGCTGCCAGAACTGCATGCCCAGCGTGAACAGGCGACCCGTCACGCGCGAAGCGAACTGCTGGGCGCGGGCGTGCAGCGTGACGTGGCCGATGGCCTGCGTCGCGGTCTGGATGATGCCGGCGGTGGGGTTGGCTTCCATCAGCTTGACCATCGAGGACAGGCAGTCGCCGCTCATCACGGAGTCGGCGTCGAGCACGACCATGTAGCGGTAGTCCTTGCCCCAGCGGCGGCAGAAGTCGGCGACGTTGCCGGCCTTGCGGTGCGTGCGGCGGGTGCGCAGGCGGTAGTACACCTCGACCTGCGGCTGGTTCGGGCTTTCGGCCAGTGCGGCGCGAAGGTCTTCCCAGGCGGCGCGCTCGGCGGCGGCGGTCTCGGGGTTGTAGCTGTCGGACAGCACGAACACGTCGAACTGCTTGGCGTGGCCCGTGGTGGCGACCGATTCGCAGGTGGCGCGCAGGCCGGCGAACACGGTGGCAACGTCCTCGTTGCAGATCGGCATGATGATCGCGGTGCGTGCCTCGGGGTTCATCGGGTGGTGGGCCACCTGTTTCGCCGAGAGGGCGTGCTTGTCACCGCGCACGGAGACATAGAAGCCCATGAGCGCGGTCACGAAGCCGGTGACGACCCAGCCCGACAGCAGGCCGTACAGGCCGATCTGGCCGTATTCGAGCCAGACGTTGTCGTAGTCGGGTTGCACGCTGGCGAACAGCGACGACGCGATCACGGTGCTCAGCAGCGTGAGCAGCATGAAGGCGAGGCGGCGCTGGCCGGCGGCGCGTTCCCAGGCCTGCGGGGCCGGGGTGGCTTGCTTGGCGGCGGGGGCGCTGTCGGCATTGCGGCCGGCGCCCAGGCGCACGAGCATGGCGGTGCCCAGGCTGTTCCAGAAACCGCGCCAGGGGCGCGGTGCCATGGAGCCGCGGTTGACCGGCGGTGCTGTGACGGCGTTGGGGTGGCGTTCCTCGCGCAGCGCGCTGCGGCGCGCGATGTCGGATTCGGCGAGGACGTTGAGGTGGGAGAAGTCGTTCGGCTTCATCGTTTCATTCACCAACGTTGCTTGTCGAGGGGGGTGTCGCCAATGGCCGGAAGGCGCTTGAAGACGCAGTCCGTGGCGGCGCCGCCAACGCCCGAGAGCGCGGTCAGCGAATGGCCCGCGGCACGGGGCCGCGAGGAGGAAAACTGCTTTTGACGCAGGCCGTCGCGCTGCGGACGCAGTGCGAAAGATGGGCTGGTAAGTGCTGTCATGCCAGTACAGGGGCAAACCCTGTGCCAGCCCGGAAAAACGCTTTCAAATCAACGACTTGGCGCGAGTCGGAGCCGTTTTCCGTGGGGGAGGGGCCCGCCAGGCCCCCGAAACCCCTGTTTTTGTCGCCGAATCCCGACAAGCCCTGGCGGCCTCGGGACAACAGCCTTTCAAATCAACGACTTAGACCTGTCGCTACTCGGCGACAGGGTCGCCACCGGGAGCGACAACGTCGGCCTTGAAGTTGCCCGGCGTGAGCTCGTGCTTTTGCAGCAGGCGGTAGAACTCGGTGCGGTTGCGGTCGGCCAGGCGGGCGGCGTCGGCCACGTTGCCGTCGGTCAGCTTGAGCAGGCCGACGAGGTAATCGCGCTCGAAACGCTGCTTGGCCTCGGCGTAGGTGAGCACCTCGACGCTCGGCACGCGCAGCGCACGCTGCACCAGCGCCAGCGGGATCAGCGGCGAGCCCGACAGCGCGCAGACCTGCTCCACCACGTTGTAGAGCTGGCGCACGTTGCCCGGCCACGCGGCGGTGGTCAGCGCCTTCAGCGCCTCGGGCGCGAAGCCCGACAGCCGCTTGCCGTACTTGGTCGACAGCTTCTGCAGGAAGTGGTTGGCCAGCAGCGGAATGTCTTCGCGCCGCGCCGACAGCGGCGGCAGCGTGAGCGTCACCACGTTCAGGCGGTAATACAGGTCTTCGCGGAACTGGCCGGCTTCCATCGCGGCGTCCAGGTCGCGGTGGGTGGCCGAGACGATGCGCACATCGACCTCGATCGACTGGCTCGCGCCGAGCGGGCGCACCGCGCGCTCCTGCAGCACGCGCAGCAGCTTGACCTGCAGCGCGGGCGGCATGTCCCCGATTTCGTCGAGCAGCAGCGTGCCGCCGTCGGCCTGCTGGAACAGGCCCTTGTGGTTGGCGTGGGCGTCGGTGAAGGCGCCCTTCATGTGGCCGAACAGCTCGGATTCGAGCAGCGCCTCGGGAATGGCGCCGCAGTTGACCGCCACGAAGGGCTTGTCGGCGCGTGCGCTGGCCTTGTGGATGGCGCGCGCCAGCAGTTCCTTGCCGGCGCCGGAGTCGCCGCGCAGCAGCACGGATGCGTCCGACTTGGCGACCATGCGCGCCTCGGCCAGCAGCTCGGCCATGCGGTTGCTGCGGCTCACGATTTCCGAGCGCCAGCTGTCGTCGCCGGTCTTGCTCGGCGTGGTGGTGGGCGCACCGAGCGCCAGCGCCTGCGAGATCTTCTCGAGCAGTTCGCGTGCGTCGTAGGGCTTGGTGAGGTAGGTGAACACGCCGCGCGCCGTGGCCTCGACCGCGTCGGGAATGGTGCCGTGCGCGGTCAGCAGAATGACGGGCAGCGTTGGGTGGCGCTTGCGGATCTCGTCGAACAGCTGCAGGCCGTCGCGCCCGGGCAGGCGCACGTCGCTGAGCACCAGCTGCGGGTGCTCGATCTCGAGTTGCGTGAGCGCGGTCTCGGCCGAGGTGACGGCCGTGACCTGGTAGCCCGCCGACACCAGCCGCATCGACAGCAGCCGCAGCATGTCCGGGTCGTCATCGACCACGAGGAGGCGGGCGCCGGTTGTGCTCATGGGTTGGATCTGCTTCCGTTGGGGGCAGTGACAGGTGCCGGCGTGTTCGGCCGGGCGAAGCTGCGCTCGATGGCGCGCAGCGCCTCGATGCGCTCGTTGAGCTGGTCGATGCGGCGCTGGCTGTCGCGCAGCTGCTGCACCTGCTTGTCGCGGTCGTCCTCGACGCGGCGCTGCTCGATGTAACGCGCCGCCAGCACCCGCGCGAGCGGTTGCAGAGGCTGCGCCTCGGGGGCCGGGTTGCCGATCACGCGCTGCAGCAGGCCCAGCGCGCGCGCCAGGTCGGCCGGTACGCGGGTCTGCGCGAGCAGGATCGCGAGCTGCACCTGCGCCGCGGGCGTTTCGCCCTGTTCGCCGACGCGCGAAATTTCGGCACTCAGGTCGGCGCCGCCCAGCGGGCGCACTTTGTCAGCGTAGGCCAGCAGGGCCGCGACGGGGCCCTGCGTGAGCTGCGTGAACAGCGAGGCCGGCTGCGTGGCCGGCGCGCGGGGCTCTGCCTCGACCGGCACCACGCGTGGCGCGGCCACGGGCGGCGGCAGCGCGTCGGCTTCGGCCGGCGGCTTGGGCTGGGAGGCGCAGGCCGCCAGCAGCAGGGCGCATGGCACGGCCATGGCCCCGGCGAAGGTGGATCTGCGGACGAACGAAAGGAACATGGGTCGAAAAAGCGCGGGGCGGTGTTGGGTGGGGGTGTCCGGGGTCAGGTCGTGCGCGGCAGTTCGATGCGAAAGCGTGCACCGGGGCCGTCCGGCAGCAGGGCGATGCGGCCCCCATGGGCTGCAATGTACTCCTGCACGATGGAAAGCCCGATGCCGGTGCCTTTCACCGTGTGCTCGGGCTGGCGCTCGCCGCGGAAGAAGGGTTCGAAGATGCGGTCGCGGTCGCCCGCGGCAATGCCGGGGCCGGCGTCGCACACGTCGATGTGCACCGCCTCGGGCGTGCCCGACACGGCCAGCGTGATCACGCCGCCCGCGGCCGAGAAGCGGATCGCGTTCGACAGCAGGTTGGCGATGGCGGTGCCGAGCTTGGTGCGGTCGACCGTGAGCGTGATCGGCTCGCCCTCGGCGCGCACGCGCAGGCCGTGCGCCTGCCACTGCAGGCGCTGGGCCTCGATCTGCTCTTCGATCAGCGGCAGCAGCTCGGTGCGCTCGCGGCGCAGCTCGCGCGCCTCGAAGGCGGCGGCGTTGAAGCGCAGCAGCGCCTCGATCTGGTTCTGCAGCGACACGGTGTTCTGCTGCAGGATCTGCGCCACTTCGAGCTGCGCCGGGTTCAGCGGCCCGGTCACGCCGTCTTCGAGCAGCGACACGCCTTCGCGCAGCGCCGCCAGCGGCGTCTTCAGCTCGTGCGACACGTGGCGCAGGAAGCGCGCCTTGTCGGCGTCGAGTTCGGTCAGGCGCAGCCGCAGCCATTCGAGCTGCTGCGACACGCGCCGCACGTCGGCCGGGCCGCGGATGTCGATCGGCTCGTCGAGCCGGTTCTGGCCCAGGCCGACGATGGCGTTCTCGAGCCGCTTGAAGGGCCGCGCCAGCCAGATGCCGAAGGCCAGCGCCAGCGACACGGCCAGCACGCTGGCGGCCACCACCTCGCGCATCAGCCGGCGGCGTGCGTTCTCGATGCGCTTGGCCAGCGCGTCGTTCTGCGTTTCGATCAGGAACTGCGCCTGCTGCGCGAGGTTGGTGTTCAGCGCGTCGAGTTCGCGGAACTGCATCGCCATCGTGCTTTCGCGCGCCAGGGCGCTGTCGGGACTGCCGCTGAGCAGCCCTTCGATCACGCCGAGCTGGCCGCGCCACATGTCGATGCCGGCGGCCGGCAGGCCGTTGCGCTCCAGGCGCTCCAGCACCTGATGGGATTCGCGCGCCGCTTCATCGAAGCGGCGGCGCAGCACGGCGTCGTTGAGCACCAGCGACTGGCGCCCTGCGCGCTCCATGGCCGCGCTGCGTTCGGCCAGCGACTGCGAAGCGCCCGACAGGCGCAGCGCACGCGCGGCGGCGTCGCGGCTTTGCGTGACGAGCGCGTCGTACTGCAGCACGGAGCGCAACGCCACGCCCACCAGCAGCGCGGTGATGAGCAAAAAGGCAAAAAGCAGGAGCTGCTGGAACGAGCCCCGGACGGACGGTCGCTTGGGCATCAGTGGACGAGCGCCGTGGCGGCAGCAGCAGCCAGGGCCGATTCGCGCGTGACCACTTCGCCGCGCAGCGTGTAGGCCAGCGAGCGCGTGATGCGCAGGTCGGCCATCTGGCCCACGAGGCGGGCGTCGCCTTCGAAGTTGACGACGCGGTTGCAGGCGGTGCGGCCCATGAGTTCGTTCGCGTCCTTGCGCGAGGCGCCCTCGACCAGCACGCGCTGCGTACTGCCCACGAGCGCGTCGCCGAAGCGGCGCACGTTGCCGTCGATGACGCGCTGCAGCGTCTGCAGGCGGGCCAGCTTCACGTCGTAAGGGGTCTCGTCCTGCAGCGTCGCGGCGGGCGTGCCGGGGCGCGGGCTGAAGATGAAGCTGAAGCTGTTGTCGAACTGGCAGTCGTCGATGAGCTTCATCATCTTGTCGAAGTCGGCATCGGTCTCGCCGGGGAAGCCGACGATGAAGTCGCTGCTCAATGCGAGGTCGGGGCGGATGGCGCGCAGCTTGCGCACCGTGCTCTTGTATTCCATGGCGGTGTAGCCGCGCTTCATCGCCATGAGGATGCGGTCGCTGCCGTGCTGCACCGGCAGGTGCAAATGCGACACGAGCTGCGGCACCTTGGCGTAGGCCTCGATGAGTCGGGGCGTGAACTCGTTCGGATGGCTGGTGGTGTAGCGGATGCGCTCGATGCCGGGGATCTCGGCCACGTACTCGATGAGCAGCGCGAAGTCGGCGATCTCGGCGGTGTCGCCCATCTTGCCGCGGTAGGCGTTCACGTTCTGGCCCAGCAGCGTGATCTCGCGCACGCCCTGGTCGGCCAGGCCGGCGATCTCGACCAGCACGTCGTCGAGCGGCCGGTTCACTTCTTCGCCGCGGGTGTAGGGCACCACGCAGTAGCTGCAGTACTTGGAGCAGCCTTCCATGATCGACACGAAGGCGGTGGCGCCGTCGACACGCGCGGGTGGCAGGTGGTCGAACTTCTCGATCTCGGGGAAGCTGATGTCGACCTGCGGGCGGTCGAGCCTGTCGCGGTCGTTGAGCATCTCGGGCAGGCGGTGCAGCGTCTGCGGGCCGAACACGATGTCGACGTACGGCGCGCGCGCGATGATGGCCTGGCCTTCCTGGCTCGCCACGCAGCCGCCCACGCCGATCTTCACGCCCTTGGCCTTCAGGTGCTTCACGCGGCCGAGGTCGGAGAACACCTTCTCTTGCGCCTTCTCGCGCACCGAGCAGGTGTTGAACAGGATGAGGTCGGCCTCGTCCACGTTCTGCGTGGGCTCGTAGCCCTGCGCGGCGTGGAGCACGTCGGCCATCTTGTCCGAGTCGTACTCGTTCATCTGGCAGCCGAAGGTCTTGATGAATACTTTTTTCATGGGGAGCTCTCTGTGCCCTTCGCGAAGTGGAAGGGCGGCGGGCGCTCGTGGCGCCCGCGGATTTTTTCTTGCTGCGGGGAGGTCGCGTTACTGCGTGTTCACCGTGTCGTTCGAGACGAACGGCCAGATGTTCAGGAACGGCTTGTTGAGCGATTCGCGGCTGGCCATCGCCTCGTCGGGCGTCAGGATCCAGACCTCGCGCAGCAGCCCGGCGGCGTCGCGCGTGTAGTTCACGAGGTACTTCTGGCCAATGATGGCGCCGGGCATCACCAGCATGTTCTGCGGGCTGCGGATGCGCGCGCCGGCGCCCAGGCGGTCGGCCCGGCCGTCGAGTTCGACGTCGGGGGCGCTGGTCACCATGAACTTGCCGCGCAGCGTGCCGATGGGAAAGTTGCGCCCGCCATTGAGCGACTCGTTCTGCGTCTGCGGACGGGGCACCTCGTCCTGGGCGCTGGCGTGGAGGGAGAAAAGACCTGCGGCGCCGGCAACGGCTGCGCAAAGGGCGAGGGAAGTGAGCGTTTTCGTGGGTGCCTTGCAGCGGTTCATGGGGTATATCCAGAGGCTGTGGAACCGGCGATTTTAGCGAGGGGGTGTTTTCCCTCATGCCGGGGCGCAGCGGGTGGTGAAGGGCTTTCCGTCGGGTCTGCTTTACATTTCTTTACGGTGCCCGTGAACACCGCGCGTCGGCCACTGCTCCAATAGCTGCTGTCAGCCCAAAGTGCACAAGAAACCCATGAAGAAAACTGCCGCCTTCGCCCTCGCGGGCGTGTTGATCGTAGCCGTCGCAGGGGGCTGGTGGCGCATGTCCGGCGACCGCGCGGTAACGAAAAGCGCGAAAGACGAGGCCAAGCCCGCCGCCGCCGCGCTCGTGACCCTGGCCACTGCCGAAAAGCAGGACGTGCCGGTCACCGTGCAGGTCAACGGCAGCGTGGTTTCGCTCAACAGCGTCGACCTTCGCCCGCAGGTCACCAACACCGTGAGCGCGGTGCACGTCAAGGAAGGCCAGTTCGTCAAAGCAGGGCAGCTGCTCTTCACGCTCGACGACCGCAACGACCAGGCCAACCTGGCGCGCGCCCGGGCTCAGCAGCAGAAGGACGAGGCCACCATGGCCGACCTGGAGCGCCAGTACAAGCGCAGCCAGGACCTGGTGGCGCAGAACTTCATTGCCAAGAGCGCGGCCGACGCCACGCTGTCGCAGCTCCAGGCGCAGCGCGCCGCCGTCGCGGCCGACCGCGCCGCCGTGCAGTCGGCACAGGTGGCGCTGGGCTACGCCACGCTGCGCGCGCCCATCGCGGGGCGCATCGGCGCCGTCAACATCTACCCGGGCACGCTGGTGCAGCCCACGCTGTCGCTGGTCACCATCACCCAGCTCGACCCGATCGCCGTGAGCTTCCCGGTGCCCGAAGGCAACCTGCAGGACCTGCTGGCCGCGGCACGCACGCGCGCCAAGGTCGAGGCGCTGGTCACGGGCCGGCGCGAGCCGCTCTTCGGCACGCTCGACTTCGTCGACAACACGGTCGATCCGCAGATCGGCACCGTGCGCGCCAAGGCCGTGTTTGCCAATGCCGACCAGAGCCTGTGGCCCGGCCAGTTCGTCAACACGCGCATCACGGTGCGCATGCTCGACGGCGTCACGGTGGTGCCGGCCGCGGCGCTCATGATGCTGTCCGACGGCACCTCGCTGTACGTGGTCGATGCCGAGCGCAACGCGGCGCGCCGCCAGGTCAAGGTGCTCCACACCTTCGGCACCAAAGTCGCCGTGAGCGGCGTGACGCCTGGTGAGCAGGTCGTGATCGAAGGCAGCCAGAACGTGCGCCCGGGCGGCAAGGTGCGCATCGACGTCAAGGCGCCGGCCGGCCCCGGCGGCGCGCCCGGCAACGGCACCACGGGCGTCACGCCGGGCAGTGCGGCCTCGTCGGACATCAAGCCCACGCGGGAACGCGCATGAACATCTCAGAGCTCTGCATCCGCCGTCCGGCGATGACGGTGCTGCTGTCGGCGGCCGTCGTGGTCGTCGGCATCTTTGCGTACTTCAGCATCCCCGTGGCGGCGCTGCCGAGCTACAACACGCCGGTCATCAACGTCAACGCGCAGCTGCCGGGCGCCAGCCCCGACACCATGGCGAGTTCGGTGGCGCTGCCGCTCGAAAAGCAGTTCTCGACCATCCCCGGCCTGCAGACCATCAGCTCGGTGAACACGCAGGGCGTGACCTCGCTCACGCTCGAATTCGTCAGCAGCCGCGACATCGACGCCGCCGCGGTCGACGTGCAGGCCGCGCTGCTGCGCGCCCAGCGCCAGCTGCCGCAAGAACTCACGCAGCTGCCCTCGTACCGCAAGGTGAATCCGGCCGATGCGCCGGTGCTGTTCATCGCGCTGATCTCGCCGTCGATGAACCCGTCGGAGCTCAACGACTACGCCGAGAACCTGATCTCGCCCACGCTCTCGACCATCGATGGCGTGGCGCAGGTGGGCGTGTACGGGCGCAAGGCCTTCGCGGTGCGCATCAAGGCCAACGCCGACCTGCTCAACGCGCGCAACATCACGCTCGACGAACTGGCCAAGGCCGTGAACTCGGCCAACGCCAACACGCCGGTCGGCACGCTCGACGGCCCGCGCCAGACGCTCACCATCCAGGCCAACCGCCAGCTCATGAAGGCGGCCGACTTCGCCAAGCTCATCATTGCCCAACGCAATGGCGCGCCGGTGCGGCTGGACGAAGTGGCCACGCTCGAAGACAGCTTCGAGTCGGTCAAGACCGGCAGCAGCTTCAACGGGCAAGACTCCATCTCGCTGGCTGTGCAGCGCCAGCCCAATGCCAACACCGTGCAGGTGGTGGACGCGGTGCGCGCGCTCATCCCGCGCTTCAAGGCCGAACTGCCGCAGTCGGTCGAGATCCAGATGGTCAACGACCGCTCGATCTCCATCCGCGAGGCGGTGCACGACGTGCAGCTCACGCTGCTGGGCACCATCGCGCTGGTGGTGCTGGTGATCTTCCTGTTCCTGCACCGGCTGGTGGCCACGCTGATCCCGGCCGCCACGATCCCGATCTCGCTGATCGGCGCCGTGGCGCTGCTGTATGCCTTCGGCTACAGCCTGGACAACGTCTCGCTGCTGGGCATCACGCTGGCCGTGGGCCTGGTGGTGGACGACGCCATCGTGGTGCTCGAAAACATCATGCGCTACGTCGAGAAGGGCATGGAGCCGATGGCCGCTGCCCTGCGCGGCGCGCGCGAGGTGGGCTTCACCATCGTGTCGATCTCGATCTCGCTGGTGGCCGTGTTCATCCCGATCTTCTTCATGCCCGGCGTGATCGGCCTGCTGTTCCACGAGTTCGCCGTGGTGGTGGCGCTGGCGGTGCTGGTGTCGGCCGTGGTGTCGCTCACGCTCGTGCCGATGCTCGCGAGCCGGCTGCTCAAGCACGTGCCGCGCAAGGAAAAAGAGGGGGGGCTGGACCATGAAGAAGGGCACCCCGAACCCGGCACCGCGATCGGCCGTGCCTTCGAGCGCGGCTACCGCGCGGTGCACGGCGGCTACATGCGCACGCTCGACTGGACGCTCGGCCACCGCGCGCTGATGCTGGCGATGGCGGGCCTGACCTTCGTCGTCACGGCCTGGCTCTTCGTCAGCATCCCCAAGGGCTTCTTCCCCGAGGAAGACATCGGCCAGATCCAGATCACCACCGAGGCGGCCGAAGACATTTCGTTCACCGCCATGAAGGCGCTGCAGGACCGCGTGGCCGCCGCGCTCCAGGCCGACCCCAGCGTGGCCTACGTGAGTTCCTTCGTCGGCGTGGGCGGACCGACCGCCACGCAGAACTCGGGCCGCCTGTTCGCGGTGCTCAAGCCGCGCAGCGAGCGGCCCAAGATGCCGAAGGTGCTCGAGTCGCTGCGCCAGCGTTTCCGCGAGATTCCGGGCGTGGCCGTCTACATGCAGCCGGTGCAGAACCTGCGATTGGGCGGGCGCCAGAGCAAGGCGCGTTTCCAGTACACGCTGCAGAGCGTGAACGCCGGCGAAATGGTGCCGTGGTCGACCAAGCTCATGGAGCGCATGCGCGCCGACCCCGACTTCCGCGACGTCACCAGCGACTCGCAGAACCGCGGCCTGCAGGCCACGCTCGAGATCGACCGCGACAAGGCCGGCGTGCTCGGCGTGGCCGTGGGCGACCTGCGCACCGCGCTGTACAACGCCTACGGTGACCGCCAGATCGGCAGCATCTACGGCGCCAGCAACACCTACCAGGTCATCCTGTCGGCGGCCGACAGCGACCGCCAGTTCGAGGAAGACGTGGCGCGCCTGTCGGTGCGCAGCACCACCGGCAAGCTGGTGCCGCTGTCGGCCTTCTCGACCGTCAAGCGCACGGTGGGCCCGACCTCGGTCAACCACCAGGGCCAGCTGCAGGCGGTGACGGTGTCGTTCAACCTCGGCCCCGATGTGCCGCTGGGCAACGCGACCGCGAAGATCGACCGCTTCAAGGACGAGCTGAAGATGCCGCAGTCGATCATCACGACCTACGGCGGCGACGCGGCGGTGTTCCAGAGTTCGCAGTCGAGCCAGGCCGTGCTGCTGGTGCTCGCGGTGCTGGTCATCTATGTGCTGCTGGGCGTGCTGTACGAGAGCTACATCCACCCGCTGACGATCCTGGCGGGCCTGCCCTCGGCGGCCGTGGGGGCGTTGCTCTCGCTGAAGCTCTTCGGCTTCGACCTCACGCTGATCGCGACCATCGGCATCCTGCTGCTGATCGGCATCGTGAAGAAGAACGCGATCATGATGATCGACTTCGCGCTCGACGCGCAGCGCACCGAAGGCATGAAGCCGGTCGACGCGATCCGAGAGGCTTGCCGGTTGCGCTTCCGCCCGATTCTCATGACCACGCTGGCCGCGCTGATGGGGGCGCTGCCGCTCGCACTGGGCCTGGGCGCCGGCGCCGAACTGCGTCAGCCCTTGGGCGTGGCGGTGGTGGGCGGGCTGATCTTCTCGCAGGTGATCACGCTGTACATCACGCCCGCGATCTACCTGGCGCTCGACCGCTACAGCGGCAGCGGGCCGATGGTGGAGCTGCCGGGCGAGGCGAAGGCCGAGGCTGCAGCGGGCGGTCACGCCGCCTCGCACGCCTGACGGCGATTCAAAAGATGCCGGATGGCCACGCGCGTGAGCCACCCGGCCAGAAGAACTTTTGCAGTCCTGCGAAACGTCACACCGGGCCATCGTCCATTGAGGGCGCTCTGGCCTCTTGCTTCAACGGTCCCTCCGTTTTTTCCTCCTGCCCTCTTCCCATCCCTGTGTGTGACGGGATGAATGATGGCGAGGGGGTGAAGGTGCCGAAGGTATCCAGCGATACAGGAAGTGGGCTTTTTTCTTACGGTGTCGCGTCGCGGTAACGACGCAAGGCCGCCGCATTCGGAATGCTGACCTGCCGGGCCCGCGTTTCAATGAGCCCGTGTCCCACCAGCGCATTCAGCGTGCGGGTGACGGTGACGCGGCTCAATGCCGTCATGGCGCCGATCTGCTCGTGCGTCAGATCGACGGTGAGTGTGTTCGATGCCTGCGTCGATGGCGGACGCGCCACACGCAGCAGTAAATCGACGACCCGCTCCTTGGGCGCCGCCGACGCCACGCCGGCCAGCTTGGCGACGATCATGTGGTTCTTGAAGCCGAGCAGCTGGATCAACGAGGTCGCGAGCTCGGGAAGCGCCGAAAACTGCTGCGCGACATCCGCCGGGCGGTAGCGGCTGAGCATGGCCGGCGCGATGGCACGGGTCGTCGTCGGTCGAGGGCTGTCGGCAAACGCCGGGCCTTCGCCAAAGATCGCACCGGGCCCGAAGATCTCGAGCAGGAACTCCGAGCCGTTGCTTCGCTGGATCGTGGAATGCACGAAGCCCGATCGCAACAGGTAGAAGTAATCGTGCCGTTCGCCTTCGCGCGCAATGGTGTCGCCGGCCTCCAGGGTGACGAAGCTTCCCAGGTGCGTGGCGTCGGTCCACGGCGCAGACAGCGTCTGGGACGCATCCCAGCTGGCGTAGGCCGAGGGGGTGGGCGTTGTTCTTTTCATGGGAGCGTCTTGCCCGGGGCGGAAAACGGCAAGCGGCCCAACGCGCTAGGTCGTGGACTCGTCGAGCGGCGTGTCCGCGGCCAGATGCGTGATGTCGCTCCAGCCGACGAGACTGAAGCCCTCGGGCGTCCACAGCATGCGGTTGATGGCCGCGTTGCCGAGCTGCCAGGTGCGCGGCGCCTGCAGTTCCTGGCGCGTGGCGGCGCGGTAGAGCACGTCCATCACGCCCCCGTGGGCCACCAGCACCACGAGCTGGCCCGGGTGGCGCGCGGCGATGGCCGAGGCGGTGCCCGTCACGCGGTCGCGAAAGGTCAGCAGGCTCTCGCCGCCGCCTTCGGGTTCGAACTCGGGGTCGCGCTCGCGCCAGCGGCGGGCGTCTTCGGGCAAGGTGGCCTCGATCTCGGCGAAGCTCATGCCCTCGAAGCGGCCGAAGGCACGCTCGCGCAGGCCCAGGTCGGGCTGCACGTCGAGGCCGTGGGGCGCGGCGATGGCCTGGGCGGTCTGCCAGGCGCGCGAGAGGTCGCTGGCGTAGACCGCTGCAATCGGCTCGTCGGCCAGCGCCTGTCCGGCGCGCTGCGCCTGCCAGAGGCCGGTGGCATTGAGGCCGATGTCGAGGTGGCCCTGGATGCGGGTGTCGACGTTCCAGGCGGTTTCGCCGTGGCGCACGGCGATCAGGCGGGTGAGATTGGCTTCCATCCGTCCGAATTCTAGAAGTGCGTCATTTCTTGGCGGCCGGCGTGAGCTCGATGTTCACGCGGCGCTCGCCCGGCGGCGGGGTTGGAAAGCCCTGCAGTGCGGCCTCGAACATCACCGGCAGGATCGCGGCGCTCGAGCTGTAGGGGCCGTCGTTGCGCGCGCGGGTCTCGTACACCACGCGGTGGCTGGCGCCCGCCTCGCGCAGCACGAGGCTCACCTCGCGCTGGTACCAGGGGTTGGCCGGCGGCGTGAACATCGGGCCGCCGTACCAGCCGCCGCCATGCCAGCGGTGGCCGTAGTAGCCGCTGTAGCCGCCATAGCCGTAGCCCCAGGGGCCGGGCCCGTACAGCCACGGATCGGCCCAGGGCGACAGCGCCGCCGTGACGCGCGCGCCGATCTGCGCCGTGTACTGCGGTCGGGTGTCGTCGCGGCGCAGGCCGACCTTGTCGAGCGCGGCCGAGGCCATGGCCTCGAGGCCGTCCTGGCGCGCCGTGTCGGCCTGCTGCGAAGGCAGGCGCTCGAAGCGGTAGGTGGCGCCGGGCGGCACGGCCGTGCCCGGCGTGGCAAAGCTCTTGACGTTGCTGTCGACCACCCAGGAGGTGGCGCAGCCGCTCAGGGTTGCTACCAAAAATAGAGCTGAAAACGCACGATACATAAGGGTCTCCGGGCCTGTGGCCCTCAAAGTCCCCTGGGTTGCCCGTCAGAAGGTGTGAATGAATCCGGCGTGGCCGAGCAGCCCGTCCAGGCGCGTCCCATCGAGGCGCAAAGCGCAGCCATAGCTCAGGCTATGGCGAGCATTTGCAACGAAGAGGGGGCGTGTCTGGGCGGGATGAGCGGACATGTCGGGTTCGTTCACACCTTCTTAGCCCTGAACGATGCGCAGGGCTGAGGGTGCCTGGGAGAGCAGGTCGAAAGCGGGCGTGTCGAAGGCCTTGTCGCCGTTCTCGTCGGCCACGCCCGTCGCCTTCAGACCCTTGAAGTCGTGCAGCGTTCCGTCGAGCAGGTGCGAAGGCACGACGTTCTGCAGCGCGGTGAACATGTTTTCGACGCGGCCGGGGTACTTCTTGTCCCACTCGCGCAGCATCTCGCCGACCTGCTTGCGCTGCAGGTTCTCCTGGCTGCCGCACAGCGTGCAGGGAATGATCGGGAACTCGCGGTGCTGCGCCCAGCGCACCGTGTCTTTTTCGGCCACGTAGGCCAGCGGGCGGATCACGACGTGCTTGCCGTCGTCGCTCACCAGCTTGGGCGGCATGCTCTTCAACTTGCCGCCGAAGAACATGTTGAGGAAGAAGGTCTGCAGCATGTCGTCGCGGTGGTGGCCCAGCGCGACCTTGGTGGCGCCCAGCTCGTCGGCCACGCGGTACAGGATGCCGCGGCGCAGCCGGCTGCACAGGCCGCAGGTGGTCTTGCCCTCGGGGATCACGCGCTTGACGATGCTGTAGGTGTCCTGGTTCTCGATGTGGAAGGCCACGCCCAGGTCGCTCAGGTACTTGGGCAGCACCTCTTCGGGAAAGCCGGGCTGCTTCTGGTCGAGGTTGACCGCGACGATGTCGAAGTGGATGGGCGCGCGCGCCTTCATCTTGAGCAGGATGTCGAGCAGCGCGTAGCTGTCTTTGCCGCCCGAGACGCACACCATGACCTTGTCGCCTTCTTCGATCATGTTGTAGTCGACGATGGCCTGGCCGACCTGGCGGCACAGGCGCTTCTCGAGCTTGTGCGTCTCGCGCTCGATCTTCAGCGAATTGGGGGGCGCGCCGGCTTCGGGCGTTTCGTCGATCCAGACGGCGTTCATTGGGTGGCTACTTCGGGCAAATCGGGGGAAAGACCCCCGATTTTGCCTTGGATCACCATTCCCCGGCTTCGATGCGGATGGCGACTTCGCAGTCGTCGAAGATTTCGAGCTTGGCGATCTTCACGCGCACGCCCCGCACGCCGGGCAGTTGCAGCAGGCGCTGCGCGAGCTTGCCGATCAGGCTTTCGAGCAGGTTGACGTGCTCGGCGGTGCACTCGTCGATGATGATGCGGCGCACCTTGCGGTAGTCCAGCACGTGGAAGATGTCGTCGTCCTGCGGCAGCAGCGGCTGCGGGCCGAGGTTGAGTTCGGCGTCCACCAGGATCGGCTGCGGCGCGGTTTTTTCCTGATCGAGGATGCCCAGGTTGGCGTCGAAGCGCAGGCCCTGGAGGGTGAGTGTCTGGTGGCCGTGCGGTGTGTTCGTGGACATGGTGGTGGTGCTCGTCACATGAGCGAGAAGTCGCGCTCGAATTTCATGAGGTGCTGGCCGCCGTCGACGAGCAGCGTGGTGCCGGTGACCGAGCTGTTCTCCAGCGCGAACTTCACGGTGGCGGCCACGTCTTCCGATGTGGACGAGCGGCCCAGCGGCGACAGCTTGTGCAGCTGCGCGAACTTGTCGTCGTCGAGCATGTGGCTCGCCAGCGTGAGGCCGGGCGCCACGCCCACCACGCGCACGCGCGGCGCCAGCGCCAGCGCCAGCATCGGGGTGGCGGCTTCGAGCGCGGCCTTGGAGAGCGTGTAGCTCAGGAAGTCGGGGTTCGGGTTCCAGAGCTTCTGGTCGAGCAGGTGCACCACGGCGCCCTGCGCATCGCGCCGGGCCAGGTGGTCATGCAGCGCTTGCGCCAGCAGGATGGCCGCGCCGGTGTTGCTGCGCGCGTGGCGTTCCATGAGCGCGTAGCTGAAGCTGGCGGCGTCGTCGTGTTCGAAGAGGGCGGCGCTGTGCACGACCGCATCCACAGCGCGAAAGCGCGCCGCCACGCGAGGCAGCAGGGCGCGCGTGGCCTGCTCGTCGGCGAGGTCGGCCTCGAACAGCGCTGAGTCGCCCGAGCGCGCGGCGCAGTCGGCCACGGTCTGCTCGGCCTCGGCGCGCGAGCTGCGGTAGTGCACCGCCACCTGCCAGCCGCCCGCCGCGAGCGCCAGCGCGATCTCGCGGCCCAGCCGGCGGCCCGCGCCCGTGACGAGGACGGTGCGGCGGCGATCGGGGGAGGAGGGTGGAGTGGCACTCATGCGAGGGAAGAAAACGAGGAGGAAGAGGACAATGGCGCCCGTGACGACGCCAACCACAAACAGTTTACCCATCGCCCTCGACCATCTGATTACCCGTTCTGTCGAACGTGCGGGCGGATGGATCGGCTTCGACCGCTTCATGGCCCTGGCCCTGTATGCGCCGGGGCTCGGCTACTACGCCAACACCTCGGCCAAGTTCGGCCACATGCCCTCATCCGGCAGCGACTTCGTGACCGCGCCCGAGCTGACGCCGATGTTCGGCCACACGCTTGCGGTGCAGGTTTTGGAGGCACTCGAAAAAACCGGCACCGACACGGTGTGGGAATTCGGCGCGGGCTCGGGGGCGCTGGCGGTGCAGCTGCTGCATGCGCTGGGCGAGATGGGGCGCAGCGATGTGCGCTATCGCATCGTCGATCTGTCGGGCACCTTGCGGGAGCGGCAGCAGCAGGCGCTGGCGGGGCATGCGGGGCGGGTCGAATGGCTCGGGGAACTGCCTGAGTCCATGGCGGGCGTGGTGGTCGGCAATGAAGTGCTCGATGCGATGCCGGTGCAGCTGCTGGCGCGGGTGAAGGGGGCGTGGTTCGAGCGGGGGGTGGTGCGCAATCCGGCGGGGGATGGGTGGACCTGGGCGGACCGGCCGACTGATCTTCGGCCGCCGGTCGAGGTGGCGGGGGTGCATGACTACCTGACCGAGGTGCATCCGCAGGCGCAAGCTTTTATTGCGACGCTGGCGGACCGTCTGGAGAAGGGCGCGGCTTTTCTCATCGACTATGGGTTTCCCGAGGGCGAGTACTACCACCCGCAGCGGCACATGGGGACGGTGATGTGCCATCGGGGGCACCAGGCGGATGGCGATCCGCTGTCTGAGGTGGGGTACAAGGACATCACAGCGCACGTCGACTTCACGGGGATCGCTGTGGCGGGGCAGGAGGCGGGGCTTTCTGTTCTTGGCTATACGAGTCAGGCGCGGTTTCTTTTGAACTGCGGGATGTTGGGGTTGATGGAGCGAGGGACTGTGGCGCAGCGGGGGATGGCGGCTCGGTTGATTCATGAGCATGAGATGGGGGAGTTGTTTAAGGTGGTGGGGTTTGCTGTGGGGGAGCCTTGGGACGCCGTCGGGTTTTCTGAAGGGGATCGGAGTCATACGCTCTGAGGGCTTTGGTTCTTGCCGAGCTCTTGCTTCCCGAGGCCGGGACTCGCCCCGGCGGGCGACTTACTTTCTTTTGCTTCGCCAAAAGAAAGTAAGCAAAGAAAAGGCGACCCCACTGTCTGCGTCCCTTCGCTTCGCTACGGGCAACCTGCGGTGCTCGCGTTTCGCGGGGTCTCGCAGAACTCGCTTCGCTCAAACAGCTGCGAGCCCTGATCCGCGAAACGCTGCGCTCCTCGGCGCATACAGAGGGGCTTGGGAGCCGGACGGGCCGTCGCTGCGCTCGGCCACCACGGCGCCACAGGCGCTTCGCGCCTTTGGCGCCTTGTGCTTTCAACGAGAAGACTTGGTCATAAGCAAGCAACAAAGACTTCGTTGGGGAAC
>NZ_CALRZC010000074.1:0-34902 GCF_943372545.1 Variovorax sp. YR752
CGGCAAGACCACCACCACCGTCAACCTCGCCGCCGGCCTGGCGCGCATCGGTCAGCGGGTTCTGGTGGTCGATCTCGATCCGCAGGGCAATGCCACCATGGGTTCCGGCGTCGACAAACGGGCGCTGCAGCTGTCGGTCTACGACGTGCTGCTGGAGAGCGCCACGGTGGCAGAAGCACGCCAGCGCCAGGGCAAGGCCGGCTACGACGTGCTCGGCGCCAACCGCGAACTGGCCGGGGCCGAGGTCGAGCTGGTCGAGCTGGAGCGACGCGACAAGCGCCTGAAGACGGCGCTGGCCGCCGTCGATGCCGACTACGACTTCGTGCTGATCGACTGCCCACCCTCGCTCAGCCTGCTGACGCTCAACGGCCTGTGCGCTGCGCATGGCGTGGTGGTGCCGATGCAGTGCGAGTACTTCGCGCTCGAGGGCCTGTCGGATCTGGTCAATACGATCAAGCAGGTGCACGCGAACCTCAACCCGGACCTGCAGATCATCGGCCTGCTGCGCGTGATGTTCGATCCGCGCATCACCCTGCAGCAGCAGGTCAGCGAGCAGCTCAAGACGCACTTTGCAGACAAGGTGTTCGACACCGTCATCCCGCGCAACGTGCGCCTGGCCGAAGCGCCGAGCTACGGTTTGCCCGGCGTGGTGTTCGACCCGGCCTCGCGTGGCGCACAGGCCTTCATCGAGTTCGCTGGCGAGATGGTGCGGCGCATCGAATCGATGCGGTGACGCCATGCGAATGAACCCCGTCATTGCACGCAGCTTTGACCCCTACCTGCTCTCGCGCGTCGAGGACGCAGGCCTGAACGCCAGTGCGCCGCCGCAGCAGCGCTGGCTCGATGGCTGGCTGGTGCGCCTGTCGCCGGGCAAGGCCAAGCGGGCGCGCTGCATCAACGCCGTGGCGCCCGGCCGCATGCCGGTCGCCCACAAGCTGGCGCTGTGCGAGCCGGTCTACGCCCAGGCCGAGCTGCCGCTGATCGTGCGCATCACGCCCTTCAGCGAGCCCACCGGCCTGGATGCCACGCTCGAGGCGATGGGCCTGCAGCGCTTCGACGACACCCGCGTGATGGTGCTGGAGGATCTGACCAACATCGTTCCGCCCAACCTGCCCGCCACGCTCTCCATCCTGCCGATCGGGCTGGAGGCATTCGCGCAGCGAGTCGGCGCCTTGCGCGGGTCGCCACTGTCGCAGCGCCAGGCCCACGGCCAGCGTCTGGCGCAATCGCCGATTCCCTTCCAGGCCTACGAGATGAAGCTCGACGGCGAGGTGGTGGCGTGCGGGCAGTTTGCGCAGGAAGCCGACCTCGTCGGGCTGTACGACATCTTCACCGCCGAAGCGGCGCGCGGCCGGGGCTACGCATCGCGCTTGTGCGCCCAGTTGCTGGTGGAGGCGCACCGTCGTGGTGCAAGGCATGCCTACCTGCAGGTCGACGGCGACAACCACCCGGCCCGCAGCATCTACCACCGGCTTGGTTTCGGCGACGGCTACGCCTATCACTACCGCTCGCGCGACCCCTCGATCGCCTGAGCCGCCGAAGCGAAGCGCCCTCGGTCCGGGCTGAGCGTCGGCGTCGCTCAGAGGCCCAGGCCTTCGTCGACGCCCAGGTGCACGTTCATCGCCTGTACGGCCGCGCCGCTGGCGCCCTTGCCGAGGTTGTCCAGCCGCGCCATCAGCAATGCCTGGGTGTCGCTCGCGAAGACGAAGATGTCGACGCGATTGGTGTCGTTGCAGGCCTGCACGTCGAAGAAGCCGTCTTCCAGCGTCGCCGGGTCGGACAGCGGCATCACCTTCACGAAGCGCTCGCCGGCGTAGCGCTTCGCGTAGGCGGCGTGCAGCAATGCGCCCGTCGTTCCCGCCGGAAGCTGGGACAAATGCAAGGGCACACTCACCGACAAACCCTTGTAGAAACTGGAGACGATGGGCATGAAATGCGGCGCCTGGGCGAGCCTCGCGTGCGTCGTCATCTCCGGGATGTGCTTGTGGGTGAGCTTGAGCGCGTAGGGCCGCGGCGACTCCAGCCGGCTGTCGCCTCCCGCCTGGTACTGCTCGATCATCTTCTTGCCGCCACCGGAGTAGCCGGTGATCGAGGTGGCGCTGATCGGCAGCGTGGCCGGCACCAGCCCGGCGTCGACCAGCGGCCGCAGCAGCAGGATGAAGGCCGAGGCATGGCAGCCCGGGTTGGCGATGCGCTTGCTCGAGCGCAGCGCGGCGCGTTGCTCGGGTGCCAGTTCGGGCAGGCCGAACACCCAGCCGGGCGCGGTGCGGTGCGCGGTGCTCGCGTCGATCAGGCAGGTGCCGGGGTTGGTGACCAGCGCGGCAGCTTCCTTCGCGGCCGCGTCGGGCAGGCAGAGAAATGCCACGTCTGCCGCGTTGAGGAGGCGGGCGCGTTCGGCGTTGTCCTTGCGCTTGTCGGCCTCGATGCGCAGCACCTCGATGTCGGCGCGCTGCGCGAGATACTCGTGGATGCGCAGGCCGGTGGTGCCCTCCTGGCCGTCGACGAACACGCGGGTCTTCATGTCACGCTTCCCGAAAGATGGACGACAAGGATAAGGCAAACCCTGATCGGTACGGCCATGCCGTGCTGCTGCTGCCCGGCTGGTTGAACTCCGGCCCGGACCATTGGCAGAGCCGTTGGGAAGTGCTGCATGGCCACCGGCGCGTCGAGCAGGACGACTGGCTGTGGCCGCGGCGCGGCGACTGGATGGCACGCCTCGACGAGGTGCTGCTGGAAACGCCACAGCCGGTGCTGCTCGTCGCCCACAGCCTGGGTTGCCAGCTGGTGGCCGGCTGGGCAGCGCATTCGGCGCACGTGGAACGTGTGGCGGGCGCGCTGCTGGCGGCGCCGCCCGACACCGAGCGCGAGGACATGCCGCCCAACCTGTTCAATTGGCGGCCGATCGTGCGCACACGTCTGCCGTTCGCCGCCGTCGCCGCGGTCAGCACGGACGACCCCTACTGCGCCTTGCCGCGCGCCACGCAGATGGCCGCCGACTGGGGCGCCGAGTGTGTCGAGATCGGTCCGCGTGGCCACATCAACGGCGACTCGGGCCTCGGCGACTGGCCCGACGGCCTGGCCCTGCTGAAGCGCCTGGCGGCCCGCGGCGGCTGATCGCGGACAATCGCCGCCCATGGTCACCAAGAAACCCAAGGGCCTCGGGCTCGGGCTGGAAGCGCTGCTCGGCCCCAAGGTCGACGACACAGCCCGCCCCGCCGGCGCCACGCCGCCGTCCACGCTCAAGCTCGACATGTTGCAGGCTGGCAAGTACCAGCCGCGCACGCGCATGGACGAGGGCTCGCTGTACGAACTGGCCGAGAGCATCAAGGCGCAGGGCGTGATGCAGCCGGTGCTGGTGCGCCCGGTCGGCGGCGGCCGCTACGAGATCATCGCCGGTGAGCGCCGCACGCGCGCCGCCAGGCTGGCCGGCCTCGACGAAGTGCCGGTGCTGGTCAAGGACGTGCCGGACGAAGCCGCCGCGGCGATGTCGCTGATCGAGAACATCCAGCGTGAGGACCTGAACCCGCTCGAAGAGGCGCAGGGCCTCAAGCGCCTCACCGATGAATTCGGTTTGACGCACGAGCAGGCGGCGCAGGCGGTGGGCCGCTCGCGCAGCGCGGCGAGCAACCTCTTGCGCCTGCTCAATCTCAGCGAGCCGGTGCAGCAGATGCTGATGGCCGGTGACCTCGACATGGGTCATGCCCGAGCCTTGCTGCCGCTGGACGGCGCGCAGCAGATCCTCGCCGCCGGCGACGTGGTGGCGCGCAAGCTCAGCGTGCGCGAGGCCGAGAAGCTGGTGACCAAGCTGCAGCACCAGCGCCAGCAGCCGCTGCTGCGCGTGCCGCGGGAGAAGCCGCGCGATGTGGCGCGCATCGAGGAGGAACTCTCCGACGCGCTGACTGCGCAGGTCGAGATCCGCATCAAGAAGCGCACCAAGCGCGGCGAGCAGGGCGAGGTCGCGATCGCCTTCGGCTCGCTCGAAGAGCTCAACGGCCTGCTCGACAAGCTCGGCCTCGGCGCCCGCTGAGGCCAGTTCTCCGCCCGCGCTTTGCGGAACTTTGCACGCTGCGGCGTGCTCAGTCCGCCATGGCATTCAACCGATGCGGCGCGAGGCACGTTACTTGCTGAAGTTGCACGGACGCCACCCGTGTGACGAACAGCCGTGTGATCACCCTTGTATTCGGGTTCACGGCAGGAGCAAGATGCAGCAAGCTTGACCGCACGACCACAGCCCAGCGCTGGCCGATCGATCTGGAAAGCTCTGATGGAGCCCGTAGGACTTCATCAGAACTTCCCCCCTCGCGGCAGACCGGAATCACGCCGGTGTGCCGCAGTCCTGAGTAGGAGATCGGCATGGATGTGATCAGCAGCTTCACTGCGCGCTTCGAGCGCACCCGCGAGGAAGAGCTCTCGCTCGAGGACTACCTCGCCGAGTGCAAGCGCAGCCCGGTGGCGTACGCGACAGCCGCAGAGCGCATGCTCCAGGCGATCGGCGAGCCGCAGACGGTGGATACGCGCAACGACCCGCGCCTGTCGCGCCTGTTCGCGAACAAGGTCATCAAGGTCTACCCCGCCTTCGCCGAGTTCTACGGCATGGAAGACTCCATCGAACAGGTGGTCTCGTACTTCCGCCATGCCGCGCAGGGCCTCGAGGAGAAGAAGCAGATCCTCTACCTGCTCGGCCCGGTGGGCGGCGGCAAGAGCTCGATCGCCGAGCGACTGAAGCAGTTGATGCAGGAGGTGCCGTTCTACGCGATCAAGGGCTCGCCGGTGAACGAGTCGCCGCTGGGTCTGTTCGACGTCGCGGAAGACGGGCCGATCCTCGAGAAGGAATATGGCATTCCGCGTCGCTACCTGAACCGCATCCTGTCACCCTGGGCCGTGAAACGTCTGGAGGAGTACGGCGGCGACATCCGCAAGTTCAAGGTCGTCAAGCGCTTCCCGTCGGTGCTCAAGCAGGTCGGCATCGCCAAGACCGAGCCGGGCGACGAGAACAACCAGGACATCAGCTCGCTGGTCGGCAAGGTCGACATCCGCAAGCTCGAGACCTTCGCTCAGGACGACCCGGACGCCTACAGCTTCTCCGGCGGCCTGTGCCTGGCCAACCAGGGCCTGCTCGAGTTCGTCGAGATGTTCAAGGCGCCGATCAAGGTGCTGCACCCGCTGCTGACCGCCACGCAGGAAGGCAACTTCAAGGGCACCGAAGGCTTCGGCGCGATCCCGTTCGACGGCGTCGTGCTCGCGCACAGCAACGAGAGCGAGTGGAAGGCCTTCCGCAACAACAAGAACAACGAGGCCTTCCTCGACCGCATCTACATCGTCAAGGTGCCCTACTGCCTGCGTGTCAGCGAAGAGGTCAAGATCTACGAGAAGCTGCTGCGCGGCTCGTCGCTGGCCAACGCCACCTGCGCGCCCGGCACGCTGAAGATGATGAGCCAGTTCGCCGTGCTCACGCGCCTGAAGGAGCCGGAAAACTCGTCGCTCTATTCCAAGATGCTGGTCTACGACGGCGAGAACCTGAAGGACACCGACCCGCGCGCCAAGAGCTTCCAGGAGTACCGCGACTACGCCGGGGTCGACGAAGGCATGAGCGGCATCTCGACGCGCTTCGCCTTCAAGATCATCTCCAAGGTCTTCAACTTCGACAGCACGGAAGTCGCCGCCAACCCGGTGCACCTGATGTACGTGCTCGAGCAGCAGATCGAGCGTGAGCAGTTCCCGCCGGAGACGGAGCAGAAGTACCTCTCCTTCATCAAGGAGCACCTGGCGACGAAGTACGCCGAGTTCATCGGCAAGGAAATCCAGACCGCCTACCTCGAGAGCTACAGCGAGTACGGTCAGAACATCTTCGACCGCTACGTCACCTACGCCGACTACTGGATCCAGGACCACGAGTACCGCGACACCGACACCGGCGAGGTGTTCGACCGCGCCTCGCTGAACGCCGAACTGGAGAAGATCGAGAAGCCGGCCGGCATCTCGAACCCGAAGGACTTCCGCAACGAGATCGTCAACTTCGTGCTGCGCGCACGGGCCAGCAACCAGGGCAAGAACCCGCTGTGGACCAGCTACGAGAAGCTGCGCACGGTGATCGAGAAGAAGATGTTCTCGAACACCGAGGAACTGCTGCCGGTGATCAGCTTCAACGCCAAGGCCAGCGCCGACGAGGCCAAGAAGCACGAGGACTTCGTCACCCGCATGGTCGCCAAGGGCTACACGCCCAAGCAGGTGCGCCTGCTGTGCGAGTGGTACCTGCGCGTGCGGAAGTCGTCCTGAGCCGTCAGTCCACGGAGCAACGCTGAATGGCCTTGCAGAGCATCATCGACCGGCGGCTGGCGGGCAAGAACAAGTCCATCGGCAACCGCGAGCGCTTCCTGCGCCGCCACAAGGAGCAGATCCGCGAGGCGGTCAAGCGCGCGGTGGACGGTCGCGGCATCCGCGACATGGAGAAGGGCGAGGACATCCACATCCCCAAGCGCGACATCACCGAGCCGGTGTTCGGCCACGGTCAGGGCGGCAAGCGGGAGATGGTGCATCCGGGCAACCAGGACTACGTGCGCGGCGACCGCATCGAGCGGCCCAAGGGCGGTGGGGGCGGCGGCAGCGGTGGCGGGCAGGCGAGCGACTCCGGCGAGGGCGAGGACGATTTCGTCTTCCACCTCAGCAAGGAGGAGTTCATGCAGGTCTTCTTCGACGACCTGGCCCTGCCCAACCTCGCACGCACCACGCTGGCCGAGACGCCCGAGTTCAAGACGCACCGTGCCGGTTACTCCAGCGACGGCACGCCGAACAACCTGCACGTGGTGCGCTCGATGCGCGGTGCGATCAGCCGGCGCATCGCGCTGGGCAGCGAGAGCCGCCGCGAGCTGAAGCTGCTCGAAGAGAAGCTCGACGGCATCCGCCGCCACCCGCAGCCGAATCCGTTCGCCCACGAGATCCCCGAACTCGAGCGTGAGATCGAGGCGCTGCGGGCGCGGCTCGGCCGCATCCCCTACCTCGACCCGATCGACCTGCGCTACCGCAGCCGCGTGCGCGTGCCGGTGCCGACCAGCAAGGCGGTGATGTTCTGCCTGATGGACGTCTCCGGCTCGATGGACGAATCGCGCAAGGACCTGGCCAAGCGCTTCTTCATCCTGCTGTACCTGTTCCTGACGCGGCACTACGAGAAGATCGACATCGTCTTCATTCGCCACCATACGCAGGCACAGGAGGTCGACGAGCAGAACTTCTTCCACGCCACCGAGACGGGTGGCACGGTGGTGTCCAGCGCGCTGGTGCTGATGGAAGAGATCGCCCGTGCCCGCTACCCGACCAGCGAGTGGAACATCTACGGTGCACAGGCCAGCGACGGCGACAACTGGCACCACGACAGCGGCCGCTGCCGCGAGTTGCTGGCCGACAAGATCCTGCCGCTGTGCCGCTACTTCGCCTACGTGCAGGTGGCCGAGGAAGAACAGAACCTCTGGGACGAGTACGCCGCGCTCGCCGCGGAGACCAAGGCCTTCGCGATCCGCAAGGTGACCGAAGCGAACCAGATCTACCCGGTGTTCCGCGATCTGTTCAAGAAGGAAGGGACGCCCGCATGACGCGCAAGGCCAACTTCGTGCCCGACGGCACGGCCGATCTGTTCGAGCCCGACCTCGCCAAGGCGCTGAAGGGCCGGACCACGCGTGCCGCGGACATCGTCACGCCGCCGCGCGCGCAGCAGCACCTGCCTGCGCCGAGCGACTGGTCGTTCGACCTGATCGAGCAATACCACGCGGTGATCCGCGAGACGGCGCAGCGCTTCGGCCTGGACACCTACCCGAACCAGCTCGAGATCATCACCGCCGAGCAGATGATGGACGCCTACGCGTCGGTCGGCATGCCGGTGAACTACCGCCACTGGAGCTACGGCAAGGAGTTCATCTCCACCGAGAAGAACTACAAGCGCGGCCACATGGGCCTGGCCTACGAGATCGTCATCAACAGCAATCCCTGCATCAGCTACCTGATGGAGGAGAACACGATGGCGATGCAGGCGCTGGTCATCGCGCACGCGGCCTACGGCCACAACAGCTTCTTCAAGGGCAACTACCTGTTCCGCATGTGGACCGACGCGGCGTCGATCATCGACTACCTGGTCTACGCGAAGAACTACGTCAACGGCTGCGAGGAGCGCCACGGCCTGGACGCGGTGGAGGAGCTGCTCGACAGCTGCCACGCGCTGATGAACCACGGCGTCGACCGCTATCGCCGGCCGAGCAAACTCAGCCTCACGCAGGAGCTCGCGCGCAGCAAGGACCGCGAGGCCTACGCGCAGCAGCAGGTCAACGACCTGTGGCGCACGCTGCCGAAGAAGGCCGAGAAGGCCGCCGGCGAGAAGGAGGCGCGCCGTTTCCCCGACGAGCCGCAGGAGAACCTGCTGTACTTCATCGAGAAGAACGCGCCGCTGCTCGAGCCCTGGCAGCGCGAGATCGTGCGCATCGTGCGCAAGGTCGCGCAGTACTTCTACCCTCAGCGCCAGACGCAGGTGATGAACGAGGGCTGGGCCACCTTCTGGCACCACAAGCTGCTCAACACCATGTACGACGACGGCCACATGACCGACGGCATGATGATCGAGTGGCTGAAGTCGCACACCAACGTGGTGTACCAGCCGCCGGTGGGCCACAAGCACTACAGCGGCATCAACCCGTACGCGCTGGGCTTCGCGATGTACACCGACATCAAGCGCATCTGCGAGAGCCCGACCGACGAGGACCGCGCCTGGTTCCCCGCGATGGCCGGCAGCGACTGGCTGGAGACGCTGGACCACGCGATGCGCAACTTCAAGGACGAGAGCTTCATCGGCCAGTACCTCTCGCCCAAGCTGATGCGCGACTTCCGTCTGTTCGCGATCGTCGACGACGAGAAAGAAAACGAACTCGAAGTGGCCGCCATCCACGACGAGACGGGCTATCGCAGCGTGCGCGAAGCGCTGTCGCACCAGTACGACCTGGGCAGCCGCGAGCCGAACATCCAGGTGTGGAGCGTCAACCTGCGCGGCGACCGTTCACTGACGCTGCGCCACACGCAACACAACGACCGTCCGCTGCACGACACTGCGCAGGAGGTGCTCAAGCACGTGGCTCGGCTGTGGGGCTTCGGCGTTCACCTCGACAGCGTGAACGGCCAGGGCACGGTGACCAAGCACTGGTCAGTGCCGGCGCCGGCGAACCACTCGAACTGATCAGAGACTGAAGATCTTCCCGGGGTTCAGGATGTTCTTCGGGTCGAGCGCGCGCTTGAGCGTGCGCATCATCTCGACGGCGCCGGCGCCGGTCTCCTCGACCAGGAAGCCCTGCTTGTGCAGCCCGATGCCGTGCTCGCCGGTGCAGGTGCCCTGCAGCGCGATGGCGCGCTGAACCATCTGCATGCTCAGGCGCTCGGCGGTTTCGCGCTGTGCCGCGTCGCCGTCCTTCACCAGGTAGGCGAGGTGGAAGTTGCCGTCGCCGACATGGCCGACGATGTAGTACGGCAGCCCCGAGGCATCGGCCTCGGCGACCGAGGCCTCGATGATCTCGGTCAGCCGCGAGATCGGCACGCAGGTGTCGGTGGTGACGGTGCGGCAGCCCGGGTGCTGAGTCATGCCGGCGAAGTAGGCCTTGTGGCGCGCGCTCCACAGCCGCGTGCGCTCCTCCGGCGTGCTGGCCCATTCGAAATCCTCGCCACCGCTCTCGGCGGCGATCGCCTGCACCGTCTCGGCCTGTTCCTTGACGCCGGCTTCACTGCCGTGGAACTCCATCAGCAGCATCGGCGCCTCGCGCAGGCCGAGCTTCGAGTGCTCGTTGACCGCGCGCACGGCATTCACGTCGAGCAGTTCGCAACGTGCGATCGGCACGCCCATCTGGATGATCTGGATGGTCGTGGCCACCGCCGAGCCGATGTCCTTGAAGTGGCAGATCGCGGCACTGACCGCCTCGGGCAGCGGGTACAGCTTCAACGTGACGGCGGTGATCACGCCCAGCGTGCCTTCGCTGCCGACCATCAGGCGCGTGAGGTCGTAGCCGGCGCTGGACTTCTTCGCCCGCGTGCCGGTGTGGATGACCTCGCCGCTGGCCGTCACCACCGTCAGGCCGAGCACGTTCTCGCGCATCGTGCCGTAGCGCACCGCGTTCGTGCCGCTGGCGCGCGTGGCCGCCATGCCGCCGAGCGAGGCATTCGCGCCCGGGTCGATCGGGAAGAACAGGCCGGTGTCGCGGATCTCGCGGTTGAGCTGCTCGCGCGTCACGCCCGGCTCGACGGTGGCGGTCAGGTCCTCGGGGTTGACCTGCAGCACGCGGCTCATGCGCGACAGGTCGATGCTCACGCCGCCCTGCACCGCGAGCAGGTGGCCTTCGAGCGAGGAGCCGACACCGAAGGGGATCACCGGCACGGCGTGGCGGTCGGCCAGCGAGACCACCGCGGCCACCTCCTCGGTGCTCTCGCAGAACACCACGGCATCGGGCGGACGCACGTCGAACGGCGACTCGTCGCGGCCGTGCTGCTCGCGCACCGCCAGTGCCGTGCTGCAGCGCTCGCCGAAGCGCGCCTTCAGCGCGTCGAGCATCGCGGCAGGCACCTCACGAGGCTGGACGTGCAAGGGCAGATCGGTGGGCGCATTCATGGCGGTCTCCGCAAGGGCATCGAGGCGTGAGGCATTCTAGGCATTGGCTACCATCGCGCCCATGGGACAACGACTGACGCAGATCGCCACGCGCACCGGCGACGACGGCACCACCGGCCTGGGTGACGGCACGCGCGTTGCGAAAGACCACTTGCGCGTGCAGGCGATGGGTGACGTCGACGAGCTGAACTCGACCATCGGAGTGCTGCTGGCCGAGCCACTGCCCGACGAGGTGCGCGAGTTGCTGGTGGTGATCCAGCATGAGCTGTTCAACCTCGGCGGCGAGCTGTCGATCCCCGGCTTCCAACTGCTCAAGGACGACGCCGTCCTGCGGCTGGACGAGGCGCTGGCGCAGCACAACGCCACCCTGCCCAAGTTGCAGGAGTTCATCCTGCCCGCCGGCACGCGCAGCGCGGCGCTGGCCCACGTCTGCCGCACGGTGGCGCGGCGGGCCGAGCGTGCGGTGGTGGCGCTCGATCACGCCGAGGCCTTGCGGGCGACACCGCGCCAGTACCTGAACCGCCTGTCGGACCTGCTCTTCGTGCTGGCCCGGGTGCTCAACCGCGCCAACCTCGACGGCCTGGGCGGCGACGACGTCTACTGGAAGAGCGAGAAGCTGGCGCGCGGGGAGTGACAGCCCCCGGCCGACGGGTACGTCGGCGGCCCCCCCCCGGAGGGAGCGGCCCGGCGCTCGGCCCGCGAGCGTCGCCGCCCGCGGGTTGAGCTTGTCGATCAGCCCATCTTGAAGCCGGCTGCGAACTCGGCCAGCGTCAGCGCGCCGTCCTTGTCCTTGTCGAGGGCTTCGAACTTGCCGGCGATCTCCGGCATCTTGATGGCCTCGTCCTTGGTGACCTTGCCGTCGGCGTTGGCGTCGGCCTTGGTGAAGGCAGCCTCGACCGCCATGCGGCCCTTGGCGTCCGGGGCGGCCGGCGCCGCGGTCTGTGCCATGCTGGCGGCGGCGAAGCCGGTGCAGGCGGTGGCGAGGGTGAAGCGGATCAGCGAAGCACGCAGGGTCATGGTGGACCTCCTTGTGGTTGAGAGAAGCTCCATTGCAGCCCCCATCAGCCAGCGCGGCCAGCCCTTTTGCCGCGCTTTACCCGCGTTACGGGCTCAGCCCATCTGCTTACCACTTACCGCAAGTGCTTGCTCACTTTGTGTCGCCCGATGGCGGCGCCAGGCCTTCTCGCCCTCGGCCGCTGCGTAGACGATCAGCGCCGCGGCCACGCAGATCGCCAGTTCGGAGGCATCCAGCGCCTCGGTCTTGAAGATCGGCTGCAGCCAGGGCACGTAGACGGTCGCCAGCTGCAGCAGCAAGGTCAGCGCCACCGCGCCCGTCAGCGGCCAGTTCGAGCCGAGGCCCTGGCGCCACAGCGGATCTCGCTCTGAGCGCACCGCCAGCACATGCGCCATCTGCGCGAAGGTCAGCACGCAGAACACCATGGTCTGCCAGTGCGCATGGCCGGTCTCGATCGCCCAGGCCTGCACCGCCAGGCACAGCCCGCCGATCAAGAGGCCGATGAACAGCACGTGCTGCCACAGCCCGTCGGCGAACAGGCTCTCGCCGGGCGGGCGCGGCGGGCGCTGCATCACGCCGCGCTCGGCCGGCTCGGCGGCCAGCGCCAGGCCGGGCAGGCCGTCGGTGACCAGGTTGACCCACAGGATGTGGATCGGCAGCAGCGGTATCGGCAGGCCGAGCATGGGTGCGAGGAACAGCGTCCAGATCTCGCCGGAATTGCCGGTCATCGCATAGCGCACGAACTTGCGGATGTTGTCGTAGATGCGCCGGCCCTCGCGCACCGCGGCGACGATGGTGGCGAAGTTGTCGTCCAGCAGCACCAGGCTGGCCGCCTCACGCGCCACGTCGGTGCCGCCGCGGCCCATGGCCACGCCGATGTCGGCCCGCTTGAGCGCCGGCGCATCGTTGACGCCGTCGCCGGTCATCGCGACGAAGCGGCCGAGCGACTGCAAGGCCTCGACGATGCGGATCTTCTGTGCCGGGTCGACGCGGGCGTAGATGCGCACGTCGGCGCACTGCGCGCGCAATGCGCTGTCGTCGAGCGCGGCGAGCATGGTGCCCGTGAGCACAGGCGCGTCGGCGGCGTCGACGATGCCCAGCCGGTGCGCGATCGCACGCGCGGTGGCCGGGTGGTCGCCGGTGATCATCACCGGCGTGATGCCGGCGCTCAGGCAGTCGCGCACCGCGGCCGCCGCCTCGGGGCGCGGCGGGTCGATCAGCGCCACCAGGCCGATCAGTTCCAGTTCCCGCTCCACGGCATCGGCATCGGCAGAGAGGTCGGCGTCGGGCAGCGGGTGCCGGGCGAAGGCGAGCACGCGCAGGCCTTGGGCGGCCAGGGTCTCGGCCACGGCCATCTCGGCGGCGAGGTCCAGCGGCGCGGTGCCGCCTTCGTCGTCCGGCCGCCAGCGCGCCGTGCAGCGCGGCAGCAGCGACTCCGGCGCGCCCTTGGTGTAGAGCACGAGGCCGCCGTCGCAGCGGTGCAGCGTGCTCATGCGCTTGCGCTGCGAATCGAAGGGCAGCTCGGCGATGCGCGGCCAGGCGGCCTCCAGTGCGGCCTTGTGCTGCCCCTCGCCCGCAGCCAGCGTGGTCAGCGCCGTCTCGGTCGGGTCGCCCTGCCAGGCGCCATCGGGGCCGCGCACGGCGTCGTTGCACAGCGCCGCGGCGCGCAGCGTCTCGGCGTGGGCCGCGCCTTCGGCGACGACACGCTCGGCCTGCATGCGGTTGAGCGTCAGCGTGCCGGTCTTGTCGGAGCAGATGGTGCTGACCGAGCCCAGCGTCTCCACCGAGGGCAGGCGCCGCACCAGCGCGTTGTGCGCCACCATGCGGCGCGCGCCGAGCGCCAGCAGCACCGTGACCACCGCCGGCAGCGATTCGGGGATCGCCGCCACCGCCAGGCTCACCGCCGTCAGCACCATCAGCACCGGCGATTCGCCGCGCAGCACGCCGACCACGAAGATCAGCGCGCAGATCGCCAGCACCACCAGCGCGAGGCGCTTGCCGAAGGCGGCCAGGCGCAGCTGCAGCGGCGTCTGTGTTTCCCCGGCCCGGTCGAGCAACCCGGCCACCTTGCCGAGCTCGGTGGCCATGCCGGTGGCCACGACGATGCCGCGGCCGCGGCCATGCGCGGCGGTGGTGCCCTTGAAGGCCATGTTGAGCCGGTCGCCCAGCGCGGCCTCGCGCTCCTGCAGCGTCTGCGTGTGCTTGTCCACTGCCACCGATTCACCGGTGAGTGCCGACTCGTCGACGCGCAACTGCGCGATCTCGATCAGCCGCAGGTCGGCCGGCACCTGGTTGCCGGCCTCGAGCAGCACGATGTCGCCGGGCACCAGCTGGCTGGCCGGCAGGGCCTGGCGCTCGCCGCCGCGCAGCACCGTGGCGCGCGCCGCGGCCAGCTGCTGCAGCGCGGCCAGGGCACGGTCGGCGCGCCAGGCCTGCACGAAGCCGATCAACGCGTTGAGCAGCACGATGACGACGATGGCCAGCGTGTCGACCAGCTCGCCGATCACGCCGGAGATGATCGCGGCGCCGATCAGCACCAGGATCATGAAGTCCTTGAACTGCGCGATCAGCAGCGACAGCGGCGTGCGTTGTGGGCCGCCAGCGATCTCGTTCGGGCCGTGGCGCAGCACGCGCAGCGCCGCCTCGGCTTCGTCGAGGCCGAGCGCCGGGTCGACGCCGTGCTCGCGGGCCAGTTCGTGCGCATCGCGCAGGTGCCAGTGGGTGTGCATGGGCCCGATTGTGGGCATGCACCCTGCATGGACCCTGTGGACCTGCGCACCGATTGACTGGCATCAAGCGCGCAGGAGACCATCCGTCACGAAGCCGCGCCATCATCGCCTCCCATGAGCATCCGCCACCTCGACCATCTCTTCGACCCCGCCTCGGTGGCCGTGATCGGTGCCTCGCAGCGCCCTGGCAGCGTCGGCGCCACGGTGTGGCGCAACCTGCACGGCAACGGCTTCAAGGGGCGCTGCTTCGCGGTCAACCCGAAGCATCGTGAGTTCGACGGCGTGCCGGTCTACGCCCGTGTGGCCGACCTGCCCGAGGTGCCCGAGCTGGCCGTGATCTGCACACCACCGGCTGCGGTGCCTGGGCTGATCGCCGAGCTCGGCGCGGCGGGCACGCGTGCCGCCGTGGTGCTGACCGCCGGGCTCGACAAGGCGCAGCGCCAGGCCATGCTCGACGCTGCGAAGCCTCACCTGCTGCGCATCCTCGGGCCCAACTGCATCGGCATGCTGGTGCCGCACCGCGGCCTGAATGCGAGCTTCGCGCACACCGACGCGCTGCCCGGCGACCTCGCCTTCGTCACCCAGTCGGGGGCGTTGATGACGGCGATGCTCGACTGGGCGCGCTCGCGGCGCATCGGCTTCTCGCAGCTGGTATCGCTCGGCGAGCATGCCGACGTCGACTTCGGCGACATGCTCGACTTCCTCGGCAGCGACCCGAAGACCCGCGCCATCCTGCTCTACATCGAGTCGATCGAAGCGCCGCGCAAGTTCATGTCGGCGGCGCGCGCGGCGGCACGCAACAAGCCGGTGATCGTCATCAAGTCCGGCCGCTCGCTGCAGGGCCAGCGCGCGGCGGCCTCGCACACTGGCGCGCTGGCCGGCTCGGACATCGTCTACGACGCCGCCATCGCGCGCGCCGGCATGCTGCGCGTGGACACCCTGCAGCAGCTCTTCCTCGCTGCCGAGACGCTGGCGCGCTTTCGCGCCAACCGCGGCGAGAAGCTGGTCATCCTGACCAACGGGGGCGGCGCCGGCGTGATGGCGGCCGACTGCGCGGCGCATGTCGGCGTCGAACTGGCCGACTTGAGCGCCGAGACCCTCGCCCGGCTCGATGCGCAGATGCCGGCCAACTGGTCACGCGGCAACCCGGTGGACATCATCGGCGACGCGCCCGCCGAGCGTTACGTGCAGGCGCTGGAGGCGATCAACGCCGACCCGTCCGCCGGTGCGGTGCTGTTCGTGCATGCGCCCACGGCGATCGTGGCGAGCGCCGACATCGCTCGCGCGCTGGTGCCGCTGGCCAGCCAGAGCCCGCCTCGCGTGCTCGGCTGCTGGCTCGGCGGCGAGGCGGTGAGCGAGGCGCGCGAGATCTTCCGCGCCGCCGGCATCGCCGGCTACGAGACACCGGAGGAGGCGGTGCGCGCCTTCTCGATGCTGGTGACCTACCGGCAGAACCAGGCACAGCTGATCGAGGCCGCGCCGGCCCGGCCGGCGCGCAGCGTCGAGCCCGATCTCGGCGCCGTTCGCTCGATCGTCCAGCAGGTGCTCTCCAGCGGCCGCGACATGCTCACCGAGCCGGAGGCGAAGGCGCTGCTGGCCGCCTGCGGCATCCCCGTGGTGGCCACGCAGCGTGTCGGCGCCGATCCGGCCGAAGCGGCATCGGCGGCGGCGGCGATGGGCTTCCCGGTGGTGCTGAAGATCCTCAGTGCCGACATCTCGCACAAGTCCGATGTCGGCGGCGTCGTGCTCGGCCTGGCCGGCGAGCCGCAGGTGCGTGCCGCCGCTGCCGACATGCTGGCGCGCGTGCGCGCGCAGCGACCGAGCGCGCGCATCGACGGCTTCACCGTGCAGGCGATGGTGCAGCGCGCCGGCGCGCAGGAGTTGATCGTCGGCGCCAGCATCGACTCGGTGTTCGGCCCGGTGATCCTGTTCGGCCAGGGCGGCACCGCGGTGGAGGTGCTGGCCGACCGCGCCATCGCGCTGCCGCCGCTGAACGAACCGCTGGCGCGCGCGCTGGTGGCGCGCACGCGCGTGGCCAGGCTGCTGCGCGGCTTCCGCGACACGCCACCGGCCGACGAGGCCAGCCTGCTCGGCGTGCTGATGGCCGTCTCGCAGTTGCTCGCCGACGTGCCGCAGATCGCCGAGCTCGACATCAACCCGCTGATCGTCGATGCCAAGGGCGCCATCGCGCTCGACGCACGTGCGCGCCTGAGCATCGCGGCCCCGGCGGGAGCGCTGAACTTCGCGATCCGGCCCTACCCCTCTCAACTCGTCCACACGCAGGACTGGCATGGCCGGCGCCTGACCGTGCGGCCGATCCGGCCGGAGGACGAGGCGCAGCACCTCGAGTTCCTGCAGCACCTCGACCCCGAGGACGTGCGGCTGCGCGTCTTCTACAGCCGCCGCAGCATCGAGCGCACCGAGCTGGCCCGACTCACGCAGATCGACTATGCGCGGGAGATGGCCTTCGTTGCCACCGCGCCCGCGGCCGATGGCATCGAGCAGACGCTGGGCGTGGTGCGCGCGGTGGCCGACCCCGACAACGTCGAGGCCGAGTTCGGCATCATCGTGCGCAGCGAACTCAAGGGCGAGGGCCTGGGCGAGTTGCTGATGCAGCAGATCATCGACTACCTGCGCCAGCACGGCACGCAGCGGCTGGTGGCCACCGTGCTGGCGGAGAACACCCGCATGCTGGAACTGGCACGCGAGCTCGGCTTCGCCGAGTCGCCGAACCCGGACGAGCCGGGCACACGCTGGATCGAGCTGCCGCTGCAGACTTGACTAGCCGCGGCGCTGCTTCACCGCCGCGGCGAGCACCTCCAGCACCTCGAGCGAATCGTCCCAGCCGATGCAGGCGTCGGTGATGCTCTGGCCGTAGGCGAGCTTGGCCGGGTCGTCCTTGCCTGGGCTGAACTTCTGTGCGCCGGCGGCGAGGTGGCTCTCCACCATCACGCCGAAGATGCAGCGATTGCCGGCCTTCATCTGCTGGGCGATGTCGCGCGCCACCTCGACCTGCTTCTCGTGCTGCTTGCTGCTGTTGGCGTGGCTGCAGTCGACCATCAGCGTGCAGTCGAGCTTGGCCGCCTCGATCTCCTTGCAGGCCGCGGCCACGCTCGCGGCGTCGTAGTTCGGCGTCTTGCCGCCGCGCAGGATCACGTGGCAGTCCTTGTTGCCCTTGGTCTCGACGATCGCCACCTGGCCGTTCTTGTGCACCGACAGGAAGTGGTGCGGCCGCGCCGCCGCCTGGATCGCGTCGGTGGCGATCTTGATGTTGCCGTCGGTGCCGTTCTTGAAGCCGATCGGCGCCGACAGGCCCGAGGCCAGTTCGCGGTGCACCTGGCTCTCGGTGGTGCGCGCGCCGATCGCTCCCCAGGAGATCAGGTCGCCGATGTACTGCGGCGAGATCACGTCGAGGAACTCGCTGCCGGCCGGCACGCCCAGGCGGTTGATCTCCACCAGCAGCTGTCGGGCGATGCGCAGGCCCTCGTCGATGCGGTAGCTCTCGTCCATGTACGGATCGTTGATCAGCCCCTTCCAGCCGACGGTCGTGCGTGGCTTCTCGAAGTACACGCGCATGACGATCTCGAGGCGGTCGGCGTACTTGTCGCGCTGCGCCCTCAGGCGGCGCGCGTAGTCGAGTGCGGCGGCCGGGTCGTGGATCGAGCACGGGCCCATGACGACCAGCAGGCGGTCGTCCTTGCCCTGCATGATGTGGCGGATCGCCGAGCGGGTGTTGCCGATCAGCTTCTCGATCGCCGTGCCGGCGATCGGGAAGAAGCGGATCAGGTGTTCGGGCGGCGGCAAGGGAGTCACGTCCTTGATGCGTTGGTCGTCGGTCTGGCTGGTGCGCTCGCTGTGCGCATACCAGCTCTCGCTGGCGGACTTGCTGGTCATGGCGGACGGCTCCTCGTTCTGGTGGGTTTGCTGGAGCGCAGGGCGAAAAAAAACCGCCGGGCTGGGGGCCCGGCGGTTTCTGGATTCGCTGCGCTGTCTTCGCTTATGCGCTTGCCTCTCCATCCGCCGGGCGGTGCGAGAACCAAAAGTACGCAAAAAAGAAGCTGCGCGAAGACATGGGCGCGAATGTATCACGGCCATGCTGCAGCGCGCCAAGGGACTGTGGCGCAGTCGTCACGCCGTGCCTCCAACCGTCAGCCGGTCGATGCGCAGCGTCGGCTGTCCCACACCCACCGGCACGCTCTGGCCGTCCTTGCCGCACACGCCGACGCCGGTGTCGAGCTTCATGTCGTTGCCGATGCCGCTCACGCGCGTCAGCGCATCCGGCCCGTTGCCGATGATGGTCGCGCCCTTGACCGGGTACTGGATCCTGCCGTTCTCGACCCAGAACGCCTCGCTGGCGGAGAACACGAACTTGCCGCTGGTGATGTCGACCTGGCCGCCGCCGAAGTTGGTGGCGTACAGGCCGCGCTTGAGGCCGGCGACGATCTCCTCGGGCGACTTGTCTCCGCCGAGCATGTAGGTGTTGGTCATGCGCGGCATCGGCACCGCGGCGTAGCTCTCGCGCCGGCCGTTGCCGGTCGGCTTGACCTTCATGAGGCGCGCATTCATCGCGTCCTGGATGTAGCCTTTGAGGATGCCGTCCTCGATCAGCACGTTGCGCTGCGAGGCGTGGCCCTCGTCGTCGATGTTCAGCGAGCCGCGGCGATCGGGGATGGTGCCGTCGTCGAGCACCGTCACGCCCTTGGCCGCCACGCGCTGGCCGATGCGGCCGGAGAAGGCGCTCGAGCCCTTGCGGTTGAAGTCGCCTTCCAGGCCATGGCCGACCGCCTCGTGCAGCAGCACGCCGGGCCAGCCGGGGCCGAGCACCACGCTCATCTCGCCGGCCTTGGCCGGGCGCGACTCGAGGTTGGTCAGCGCCGCCTTGACCGCCTGGTCGACGTAGCTCTCGATCATCGCGTCGTGGAAGTAGCCGAAGCCGAAGCGGCCGCCGCCGCCGCCGCTGCCGACTTCGCGGCGCACCTCGCCCGCGATGGTCTGCTCGGCGATCACCGTCACCGACAGGCGCACCAGCGGGCGCACGTCGGCCGCCAGCGTCCCGTCGGCGCGTGCCACCAGCACCACGTCGTATTCACCGGCCAGGCCGGCCATCACCTGCACGATGCGTGGGTCCTTGGCGCGGGCCAGCTTCTCGACGCGCTCGAGCAGCGCCACCTTCTGCGTGCTGTCCAGCGTCGCGATCGGGTCCATCGGCGCGTAGAGGATGCGGCTGGCCGCGATCTTCTGCGGCGCGTCGATCTTGATGCGCCGGCTCTGTCCGGCCGCGGCGATGGTGCGCACCGTGGCTGCCGCGTCGAGCAGCGCGGCCTCGGAGATGTCGTCGGAGTAGGCGAAAGCGGTCTTCTCGCCGGCCACCGCGCGCACGCCCACGCCCTGGTCGATGCCGAAGCTGCCGCTCTTGACGATGCCCTCCTCCAGGCTCCAGCCCTCGCTGCGCGTGTACTGGAAGTAGAGGTCGGCGTCGTCGATGCGGTGCGTGGCGATGGTCGCCAGCGCCTTCGACAGCGTCGCTTCGGTCAGCCCGAAGGGCTCGAGCAGCAGCGAGCGGGCGATAGCCAGGCGTTCGATCGTGGGTTCGCGGGAGATCATGGCGGCGTCCTCGGGAAGCGTCGGGCCATTCTAGGAGCCGGCCGCCGCCGCACCGGCCGACGCGGGATTGCCTCGTGGGCAGGCCTGGCGACGCCGCTCAGCGGTCTTCGGCGTCGCGCTTGCGCGCCAGCGCGCGTTCGTAGAGCGCATTGCGCGGCGCACCGGTGAGTTCCACGGCCAACGCGACGGCCTGCTTCAGCGGAAGTGCCGCGAGCAGCGCGTCGAGCACGCGGTCGTGCTGCGGCGCGGCCACGGCCTCGTCGCGCGGTGCGGCATGCAGCACCAGCACGAACTCGCCGCGCAGCCGGTTGGCGTCGGCTGCCAGCCAGGCCGGCAGCGCCTCGGCCGCGAGCGTGTGCACCGACTCGAACTGCTTGGTCAGCTCGCGGCAGACCGTGATCCGCCGTGCGCCGAGCGTGGTCAGTTCTCGCGCCAGCGACTCGATGCGGTGCGGCGCCTCGAACAGGATGGTCGTGCGCGGGTCGTCGCCGATCTGCTTGAGGGCCTGCGCACGTTCGGCCCCCTTGGCGCCGAGGAAGCCGTGGAAGACGAAGCCGTGGCCGAGCGCATCGCCGGCGACGCTGAGCGCGGCGGCGGCGCTGCTCGCGCCCGGGATCGGCAGGCAGCGATGGCCGGCCGCCGTGGCGGCCGCGACCAGCGCCGCGCCCGGGTCGCTCACCGCCGGCGTTCCCGCATCGCTGACGAAGGCGACGCGCTCGCCGCGTGCCAGGCGAGCGACCACCCCCTCGGCCGCCTCGCGCTCGTTGTGCTCGTGCACCGCCAGCAGCGGTTTGCCCTCGATGCCCAGCAGGCGCAACAGCGGTGCGCTGTGGCGCGTGTCCTCGCAGGCGATCGCATCGACCAGGCCGAGCACGTGGATCGCGCGCAGGCTCAGGTCGGCGAGGTTGCCGATCGGCGTTGCCACCACGTACAGTGCGCCGGCCGGGAAACTCTGGCCGCCCGCCGCGGCGGCGGCGGCCTGCCGCAACAGCGAGGCATCGATGGTGTTCACGGGACGGCGGACGACGAAGGCGATCGGCGACGAGGGCGAGGCGCTCGCGCTGGAACATCTGCAGCGTGCCGGCCTCGTGCTGGTGGAGCGCAATTATCGGGTCGCGCGCGGCCCGCACGCGCGCGCCGGCGAAGTCGACCTGATCCTGCGCGATCGCGACGGCACGCTGGTGTTCGCCGAGGTGCGAGCGCGCCAGCGTGGCCACCATGGCGGTGCGGCCGCGACGGTGGGTACGGCCAAGCAGCAGCGCATCGTGCTGGCTGCGCGCCACTACCTGCTGCGCTTCGCCAGCCCGCCGCCATGCCGTTTCGACGTGATCGCCATCGATGCCGGCCGCATCGAATGGCTGCGCGGCGCCTTCGATGCGCAGTGACGCCCTGTCACGGTGCGCATGGAACCGTCGCGACAGGTGCGTGTCTTATCATCGCCCACCATGCTCGAGCAACGCATTCAGCAGCAGTTCTTCGACAGCGCCGACCTGAAGTACGCCGCTGCGGAGATCCTCTCCAAACCGATCGCCGATGCCGTGCACGCGGTGGTCGGTTGCATTACCGCCGGCGGCAAGGTGCTGGCCTGCGGCAACGGCGGTTCGGCCAGCGACGCGCAGCACTTCGCGGCCGAGTTCGTCGGCCGCTTCGAGCGCGAGCGCCCCGGCCTCGCGGCCATCGCACTGACCACCGACACGTCGATCCTCACGGCGATCGGCAACGACTACGACTTCAACTCGATCTATTCCAAGCAGGTGCAGGCGCTCGGCGCGCCGGGCGACGTGCTGCTGGCCATCAGCACCAGCGGCAATTCGGCCAACGTGCTGGCCGCGGTCGAGGCCGCGAAGGCCAAGGAAATGACGGTCATCGCGCTGACCGGGCGGGGCGGCGGCAAGCTGCGCGAGCGCCTGGGCGAGACCGACGTGCACATCTGCGTGCCGCACGAGCGCACCGCGCGCATCCAGGAAGTGCACATCCTCGTGCTGCACTGCCTGTGCGACGCCGTCGACCTGCAGCTGCTGGGAGAACAGGAAAACACATGACGATCCAAGGTTCCATGCTTCGACGCCCCGCCGTGCTTCTCGCGGGCCTGGCGGCCGCCGCGCTGATGTCAGCCTGCGCACCGCTGCTGGTTGGCGGCGCCGTGGTCGGCACCTCGATGATGGTGAGCGACCGCCGCACTTCGGGCACCCAGCTCGAGGATCAGGCGATCGAGCTGAAGTCGAACACCCGTGTGCGCGAAGCCGTCGGCGAGCGTGGCCACGTCAACGTCACCAGCTACAACCGCGTCGCGCTGCTCACCGGTGAGGTGGTGGCCGAGACCGACAAGGTCGCGGTCGAGCAGGCGGTGGCGAAGATCGAGGGCGTGCGCAGCGTCGTCAACGAGCTGGCGGTGATGGGCTCGTCGTCGCTGGCCAACCGCTCCAACGACGCCATCCTGACCAGCAAGGTGAAGGCGAGCTTCATCGATGCGAAGGACGTGTTCGCCACCGCCATCAAGGTGACCACCGAGCGCGGCACCGTCTACCTGATGGGCCGCGTCACCGAGCGCGAGTCCACCCGCGCCTCCGACATCGCGCGCGGTGTGCCCGGCGTGCTCAAGGTGGTGCGCGTGTTCGAGGTGATCAGCGAGGCCGAGCTGGCCGAGATCCAGCCCAAGCAGGCCCAGAAGCCCTGACCACCGGCCCCGGCTCCGGGGCCGGGCCGATCAGCGCAAGCGCTTGATCAGGCTCGAGGTGTCGAGCCTGTTGCCGCCCTGGGCCTGCAGGTCGGCGTAGAACTGATCGACCAGCGCGGTGACCGGCAGCCGCGCGCCGTTGCGGCGCGCCTCGTCGAGCACCAGGCCGAGGTCCTTGCGCATCCAGTCGATCGCGAAGCCGAAGTCGAACTTCCCTTCGACCATCGTCGGCCCGCGGTTGTCCATCTGCCAGCTCTGCGCGGCGCCCTTGCCGATCACGCCGAGCACGGCCTTCATGTCCAGCCCGGCGCGCTCGCCGAAGGCGATTGCTTCGGCCAGGCCCTGCACCAGCCCGGCGATGGCGATCTGATTCACCATCTTGGCGAGCTGGCCGGCCCCGTTGGGGCCGAGCAGCGTGACCGCCTTGGAGAAAGCCATCGCCACCGGCTTGATGGTCTCGAAGGCGTGAGGGTCGCCGCCGCACATCACCGTCAGCGCACCGTTGATCGCGCCGAGGTTGCCGCCGGAGACCGGCGCATCGATGAACTTCAGACTGCGCTTCTCGGCCTGCGCACCGAGTTCGCGCGCGACCTCGGCCGAGGCGGTGGTGTGGTCGACGAAGATGGCGCCCGGCTTCATGCCGGCGAAGGCGCCGTCGGCGCCGAGCGTCACCGAGCGCAGGTCGTCGTCGTTGCCGACGCAGGCGAAGACGATGTCGGCGCCCTTGGTGGCCTCACGCGGCGTCGGCGCGTGGCAGCCGCCGTATTCGGCCGCCCAGGCAGCCGACCTGGCGGCAGTGCGGTTGTAGACGGTGGTCCGGTGGCCGGCGCGCGCCAAGTGGCCGGCCATCGGATGGCCCATCACGCCCAGGCCGAGGAAGGCGACGTCGCGCGGCGGGATCGGATCGTAGGTTCTCGTGCTCATCGGGGCTCCGGAAAGGATCACGGCCTCGTCAGAGGCCGTGTTGATTCAGCGAAGCGCCAGACTACACGATCGTCAGGTGCTCCGTGCCCGCCGCCAGGTCGGTGCTGCGCGCACGCTGGCTGTGCAGCTTGACCTGCAGGCGCAGGTCGTTGACCGAGTCGGCGTTGCGCAGGATGTCTTCGTAGGTGACGAGGTTGCTCTCGTACAGGTCGAACAGCGCCTGGTCGAAGGTCTGCATGCCGAGCTCGCGCGAGCGCTTCATCAGGTCCTTGATGTCGGCGACCTCGCCCTTGAAGATCATGTCGGCGATCAGCGGCGTGTTCAGCATGATCTCAACCGCCGCGACGCGGCCCTTGCCCTCCTGGCGAGGCAGCAGGCGCTGCGAGACCAGACCGCGCAGGTTCAGCGAGAGGTCCATCAGCAGCTGGGCGCGGCGCTCTTCCGGGAAGAAGTTGATGATCCGGTCCAGCGCCTGGTTGGCGCTGTTGGCGTGCAGCGTGGCCATGCACAGGTGGCCGGTCTCGGCGAAGGCGACCGCGTGTTCCATGGTCTCGCGGTCGCGGATCTCGCCCATCAGGATGACGTCGGGCGCCTGGCGCAGCGTGTTCTTCAGCGCCTGCTCCCAGCCGTCGGTGTCGATGCCGACCTCGCGCTGCGTGACGATGCAGTTCTTGTGCGGGTGCACGAACTCGACCGGGTCCTCGATGGTGATGATGTGGCCGTGCGAGTTCTCGTTGCGGAAGTCGACCATCGCCGCCAGCGAGGTGCTCTTGCCCGAGCCGGTGGCGCCGACGAAGATGACCAGGCCGCGCTTGGTCATCGCGACGTCCTTGAGCACCTGCGGCAGGTTCAGGCTGTCGATGGTCGGCAGCGTCTGCGGGATCGTCCGCATCACCAGGCCGACGTTGCCCTGCTGCACGAAGGCGTTGACGCGGAAGCGGCCGATGCCCTGCGGCGAGATCGCGAAATTGCACTCCTTCGTGCGCTCGAACTCGGCGGCCTGCTTGTCGTTCATCACCGAGCGCGTCAGCGCCAGCGTGTGCGCGCCGGTCAGCGGCTGCGGCGACACCTTGGTGACCTTGCCGTCGACCTTGATCGCGGGCGGGAAGTCGGCGGTGAGGAAGAGGTCGGAGCCGTTGCGGCTGACCATCAGCCGCAGCAGGTCGTTGACGAACTTGGATGCCTGGTCGCGTTCCATGATTCAGCGTTCCTTCAGAGCTCAGCCAGGGAAGTTCTCGGGGAACTTGGCTTTGGCGCGGGCTTCCGCCGGCGAGATCACGTTGCGCCGCACCAGGTCGGCGAGGTTCTGGTCCAGCGTCTGCATGCCCAGGCTGTTGCCGGTCTGGATCGACGAATACATCTGCGCGATCTTGTTCTCGCGGATCAGGTTGCGGATCGCGGCCGTGCCCAGCATGATCTCGTGCGAGGCGATGCGGCCGCTGCCGTCCTTGAGCTTGCACAGCGTCTGCGAGATCACGCCGATCAGCGACTCCGACAGCATCGCGCGCACCATTTCCTTCTCGGCCGCGGGGAACACGTCGACCACGCGGTCGACCGTCTTCGCGGCGCTCGAGGTGTGCAGCGTGCCGAACACCAGGTGGCCGGTTTCCGCCGCGGTCAGCGCCAGGCGGATGGTCTCCAGGTCGCGCATTTCGCCGACCAGGATGGCGTCCGGGTCCTCGCGCAGCGCCGAGCGCAGCGCGTTGGCGAAGCTCAGCGTGTGCGGGCCGACCTCGCGCTGGTTGACCAGGCACTTCTTCGACTCGTGCACGAACTCGATCGGGTCTTCGACCGTCAGCACGTGGCCGAACTCGTTCTCGTTGAGGTGGTTGACCATCGCCGCCAGCGTGGTCGACTTGCCCGAACCGGTCGGGCCGGTGACCAGCACCAGGCCGCGCGGCTTGAGCGACAGCTCGGCGAATACCTTTGGCGCGTTGAGCTGCTCGAGCGTCAGGATCTTCGACGGAATCGTCCGGAACACGGCGCCGGCGCCGCGGTTCTGGTTGAAGGCGTTGACGCGAAAGCGCGCCAGGCCCTGGATCTCGAACGAGAAGTCGCACTCCAGCGTCTCTTCGTACGCCTTGCGCTGCGAGTCGTTCATGATGTCGTACACCATGTCGTGCACCTGCTTGTGCTCGAGCGGGTCGACATTGATGCGGCGCACGTCGCCGTGCACGCGGATCATCGGCGGCAGGCCGGCCGACAGGTGCAGGTCGGAAGCCTTGTTCTTGACCGAGAACGCGAGCAGTTGGGTGATGTCCATGGAGTAACGGGTTGTTCGTGCGCGGGCACGGCGCACTCAGCGGCGTCGCGTGGATACTCTCGAATCGATTATGGCGACGATCCTCGGCAACATACAACAAGTGCGTGCTCGCATTGCCAGTGCCTGCGACGACGCACAGCGCCCCGTGCAAAGCGTCACGCTGCTGTGTGTGAGCAAAACCTTCGGGCCCGACGCGGTGCGCGAAGCGCATGCCGCCGGCCAGCGCTGCTTCGGCGAGAACTATGTGCAGGAGGGCGTCGACAAGATCGCCGCGCTGGCCGATCTGCGCGCCGAGATCGAATGGCACCTGATCGGCCCGCTGCAGAGCAACAAGACGCGCATCGTCGCCGAGCAGTTCGACTGGGTGCACTCGGTCGATCGGCTGAAGATCGCGCAGCGCTTGTCGGAGCAGCGGCCGGCGAATCTGCCGCCGCTGCAGCTGTGCCTGCAGGTCAACATCAGCGGTGAAGACAGCAAGAGCGGGCTCGCCCCGGGTGACGTGGCCGAGGTGGCCAAGGCAGTGGTCGCACTGCCGCGCGTCGTGCTGCGCGGCCTGATGGCGATTCCCGAGCCGGCCGCCGACCTCGCCGCGCAGCGGGTGCCGCACCGGGCGTTGCGCGAGCTGTTCGAGGTGCTGCGAGCGCAGGGCCTCGCGCTCGACACCCTGTCGATGGGCATGAGCGCCGATCTCGAAGCGGCGATCCTCGAAGGCTCGACGATGGTGCGCGTGGGCAGCGCGATCTTCGGCGCGCGCGGCTGAGCGCCTTCGCGCTCAGATCGGCAGAAGCGCCGTGTTCTTCACCTCTTCCATCACCGCATAGGTGCGCGTCTCGCGCACGCCCGGCAGCGCCCAGATCACCGAGCCGACCAGCTCGCGGTAGGCCTGCATGTTGGCCACGCGGGTCTTGATCAGGTAGTCGAAGCCGCCGGCCACCAGGTGGCATTCCTGGATCTCGGCGCGTACTTGCACCGCCGCCTTGAAGGCGTTCATCGCGTCGTGCGTGGTGCGGTCCAGCACCACCTCGATGAAGACCAGCATGCCGGCGCCGAGCTTGTCGGGGTTCAGCCGCGCCTCGTAGCCGAGGATGAAGCCGTCGCGCGTCAGGCGCTTGACGCGTTCGAGCACGGCAGTCGGCGAGAGGTGCACCTCTTCGGCCAGCTTGAGGTTGGAAATGCGCCCGTCCTTCTGCAGCACGCGCAGGATGCGGATGTCGATCTTGTCGAGCGAATGGGCGCGTGTCTCGTCGTCGGTGTTGGGGAGCATGGCCGATGTTCGTTCGGTTGAGTGGCTCTGATTCGGTGATTAATCCTAGCTGCGCTTCACTAGCCTAGCAACTTATTCGACGGCTGCCACCGTCATGGAGAGCTGCGATGTTCGTCACCCTACCCGAGACCGCCCGCCTGCCCGACCCCTGCCACCCCGAAGCCACGGCACTCGACGCCGCGCTGCAGCGGCTGGCCGGCGCCCTGGCCTGGCCGCAGGCGATGCAGCGCGCCGTGCCCTGGGTGCACGCCGTGCGCGACACGCCGGCGCCGTTCTGGGCGATGGAGTCGCTGCTGCGCGAGTACCCGATCTCCAGCGCCGAGGGCCTGGCGTTGATGCGGCTGGCCGAAGCCCTGTTGCGTGTGCCCGATGCCGAGACGGCCATCGCGCTGACCGCCGACCAGCTCGGCAAGGCCAGCTTCGATGCGCACGCCGGCGACGGCCCGCACCGCATGCTGGCCAGCCTGTCGGCCAGCGCGATCGCCATGTCCAAGCGCTTCCTGCCCGATGCGGAGCATGAAACGGGCCTGCTGAAGCGCCTCGGCGCACAGACCGTGGTGGCCGCGACAGTGCGCGCCATCCAGTTGCTCGGCCGCCAGTTCGTGCTCGGCCGGCACATCGTCGAGGCGATGGGCGAAGCCGCGCAGCAACGCCGCGCCCAGCCGCTGCTGCGCTTCAGCTACGACATGCTCGGCGAGGGTGCACGCACCGAGGCCGACGCGCAGCGTTACCTGGCCGCCTACGCGCAGGCGGTTGCACGCATTGCCGAGGCGAAGCGCGGCGACGGGCCGGAATCGTCCGACGGCATCTCGATCAAGCTCAGCGCGCTGTTCTCGCGCTACGAGGTGACGCAGCGCGAGCGGGTGTTCGCCGAGCTGCTGCCGCGCGTGTGGCAGCTGGTCGATGCCGCCGCGCGTGCCGACATGAACCTGACCATCGACGCCGAGGAGAGCGACCGCCTCGAACTCTCGCTCGATGTCTTCGAGGCACTGGCCGCGCGCATCGCGCAGTCGCACCCCGCCTGGCGAGGCTTCGGCCTGGCGGTGCAGGCCTACCAGACGCGGTCGCTCGCCGTGGTCGACGAAGTGGCGCGCATTGCCAAGGCGCACGGCCTGCGCTTCATGGTGCGGCTGGTCAAGGGCGCCTACTGGGACGGTGAGGTCAAGCGTGCTCAGGAGCTGGGCCTGGCGGCCTACCCGGTGTTCACCCACAAGCACCACACCGACATTGCCTACCTCACCTGCGCACGGGCGCTGCTCGGCCATGCCGGGCTGATCTACCCGCAGTTCGCCACCCACAACGCCGGCACCATCGCCGCGATCCTGCAGATGGGTGAAGCGAACCGTGGCGGCTTCGAGATGCAGCGCCTGCACGGCATGGGCGAGGCGGTCTACCGCGAGGTGATGGCCAGCCCCTCGGTGCCGGTGCGCGTCTACGCGCCGGTCGGCGAGCACCGCGACCTGCTCGCCTACCTGGTGCGCCGGCTGCTGGAGAACGGTGCCAACTCGTCCTTCGTGCACCAGCTCGCCGACCCGCAGGTCGACGTCGAGGCGCTGCTGGCCTCGCCGCTGCTGCCGGCGGCCGAGCCAGGCCTCGTCATGCCGCGCGATCTGTACGGCACGCGAGCCAACTCCACCGGCGCCGACCTCGCCGTGCCCGCGCAGCGCCAGCCGTTGCTGACGGCCGTTGCGGCCACGCGCATCGATGCCGTGCCCGAGGCCACGCCGGCCGGGATCGACGCGGCCATGCAGCGTCTGCACGCCGCCTTTCCGCGCTGGAGCGCCACGCCGTTGACGGAGCGCGCTGCGGTGCTGCGCCGAGCCGCCGATGGGCTCGATGCGCGCCTGGCCGAGTTCTGCGGCCTGCTGGTCAAGGAAGCGCACAAGACGCTGGGCGACTGCGTCGCCGAGGTGCGCGAGGCGGTCGACTTCCTGCGCTACTACGCCGACCAGGCCGAGCAGCGCCTGGCGGTGCTGTCCCTGCCCGGCCCGACCGGCGAGCACAACGAGTTGCGCCTGCATGGCCGCGGCGTGTTCGTCTGCATCAGCCCGTGGAACTTCCCGCTGGCGATCTTCGCCGGCCAGGTGGCGGCGGCGCTCGTCGCCGGCAACAGCGTGGCCGCCAAGCCGGCCGAGCAGACGCCCTTCGTCGCGCAGCGCCTGGTCACGCTGCTGCACGAGGCCGGCGTGCCGGCCGATGCGCTGGCGCTGCTGCACGGCCCGGGCGAGACGGTGGGCGCGGCGCTGGTCGCCGATGCGCGCACCGCCGGCGTGTGCTTCACCGGCTCGACCGCCGTGGCGAAGATCATCAACCGCACGCTCGCTGCGAAGGATGGCCCGATCGTGCCGCTGGTCGCCGAGACCGGTGGCATCAACGCGATGATCGTCGACAGCACCGCGCTGCCCGAGCAGGTGGTCGATGCCGTCGTGCAAAGCGCCTTCCGCTCGGCCGGCCAGCGCTGCTCGGCGCTGCGGCTGCTGCTCGTCCACGAGGGCATTGCCGACGCGGTGATCGAGATGATCCGCGGCGCGATGACCGAACTGGTCGTCGGCGACCCGGCCGACTTCGCCACCGATGTCGGCCCGGTGATCGATGCCGAGGCGCACGCTGCCATCCGCGCCCAGATCGAACGGTTGCGCCGTGAAGCGACGCTGCTCGGCGAAACGCCGCTCAGCTCGACCTTCGCGCGCCTGGTTGCGCCGGTGGCCTTCGAGCTGGGCGACATCGCCGACGTGAAGCAGGAGATCTTCGGCCCGGTGCTGCACGTGGTGCGCTGGCGTGGCGACATCGATGCGGTGGTCGCGCAGGTCAACGCGCTCGGCTACGGCCTGACGCTGGGCGTCCAGACGCGCATCGACAGCCGTGCGTTGCGCATCGCGCACGGCGCGCCCATCGGCAACGTCTACGTCAACCGCAACATGATCGGCGCGGTGGTCGGCGTGCAGCCTTTCGGCGGCGAGGGCCTGTCGGGCACCGGGCCGAAGGCCGGCGGGCCGCACTACCTGTACCGCTTCTGCGCCGAGCAGACGCTGACGATCAACACCGCGGCGGCCGGTGGCAACGCCGAACTGCTGGCCGGCCTGTCGCACGGGTGACGCGGCTGGTGTGCGACGATCGCGGCCATGATCATCCGCAACATCCTCATCGCTCTTGTCGCCATCGTGGCACTCGTCGTCGGCTGGTTCGCCGTCGCCCTGAACTGGAGCTACTCCAGCGGCGAGCGTGCCGGCTGGGTGCAGAAGTTCTCGCACAAGGGCTGGCTCTGCAAGACGTGGGAGGGCGAGCTGGCGCTGGTCTCGCTGCCCGGCAGCTCGGTGGAGAAGTTCTACTTCACCGTGCACGACGACGCGGCGGCGCAGCGCATCAGTGCCGTGATGGGCAAGCGTGTCAGCCTGCACTACGAGGAGAAGGTCGGCCTGCCGACCAGCTGCTTCGGCGAGACACGCTACTTCGTGACCCGGGTGATCGAGACGCCGGACATTCCGCTCGGCCCGGGCGTGGTCGTGCCGATCCCGCCGGGCGTGCCGGCGTCGGCGGCGCCGAAGTGAGGAGCGGACGATGAGCACCGACGTGCTGGCCTTCATCGGCGGCGGCAACATGGCCGCGGCCATCATCGGCGGGCTGCGTGCCAGCGGCCGCGCGGGCGATTCGATTCTCGTGATCGACCCGGGCGCGGCGCAGCGCGACAAGCTGCGCGCCGAACAGGGCGTGCGCACGCTGGCGGCCGCCGATGCCTCGCTCGCGCAGGCGCGGGTGGTGGTGTGGGCGGTCAAGCCGCAACTGTTCCAGGCCGCCGCCGAGCCCTGCGCGGCGCATGTTCGCGGCGCGCTGCAGCTCAGCGTGATGGCCGGCATCCGCAGCGACGCGATCGTGCGCGCCACCGGCAGCGAGCGGGTGGTGCGAAGCATGCCCAACACGCCGGCGCTGATCGGCCAGGGCATCGCCGGGCTGTATGCGCGCGAGGCGGTGAACGCCGACGAGCGCCGGATCGCCGAAGAGCTGCTTGCGCCGACCGGCCGCACGCTGTGGGTGGCGCGCGAGGAAGACCTCGACGCGGTGACCGCGCTGTCCGGCTCCGGCCCGGCCTACGTCTTCTACTTCGTCGAGGCGATGATGCAGGCGGCGCAGGAGATGGGCCTGTCCGCCGAGCAGGGCAAGCAGCTCGCGCTGGCCACCTTCGCCGGCGCCACCGCGCTGGCGCAGGCGTCCGACGAACCCCCGGAAGTGCTGCGTGAGCGGGTCACCTCCAAGGGTGGCACCACCTACGCTGCACTGACTTCGCTGGAGGCCAGCGGCGTGAAGGCCGCCTTCGTGAAGGCGCTGAAGGCGGCGCAGCACCGCGCCCGCGAACTCGGGGACGAGTTCGGGTCTTAGGCCGCGCTGCATGCCGGCCATGGCGCAAGCCATGCAAAGCCGGCATGGGGTTGGGTGAAAAACTCGGCGCCCACGCGCCTACAGTCTCGCCGCAGGCAGCCGGCTGCGCCACGAGCGTCGCCGGCAAGAGCCACGGAACCCCACGGAGACACCATGACCCTGTCCTACGTCACCCCCCATGCCGACAGCCCCTGGCAGACCTACCTCTCGCAGGTCGACCGCGTCGTGCCCTACCTCGGCCACCTGGCGCGCTGGGTCGAGACGCTCAAGCGCCCGAAGCGCGCGCTGATCGTCGACGTGCCGATCGAGCTCGACGACGGCAGCGTCGCCCACTACGAGGGCTTCCGCGTGCAGCACAACCTGTCGCGCGGTCCGGGCAAGGGCGGCGTGCGCTACCACCCGGACGTGACGCTGGAAGAGGTGATGGCGCTGGCGGCGTGGATGTCGATCAAGAACGCGGCGGTGAACCTGCCCTACGGCGGTGCCAAGGGCGGCATCCGCGTCGATCCGAAGAAGCTCTCGATCAAGGAGCTGGAGCGCATGACGCGGCGCTACACCAGCGAGATCGGCATCATCATCGGCCCGCAGCAGGACATCCCGGCGCCGGACGTGAACACCAACCCGCAGATCATGGCGTGGATGATGGACACCTACTCGATGAACACCGGCACCACCGCCACCGGCGTGGTCACCGGCAAGCCGATCCACCTCGGCGGCTCGCTCGGGCGCGTCAAGGCCACCGGTCGCGGCGTGTTCGTCACCGGGCGCGAGGCCGCTCGCCGCATCGGTCTGGACCTCGACGGCGCGCGTGTGGCGGTGCAGGGTTTCGGCAACGTCGGCTCGGCGGCGGCCGAGCTGTTCGCGCAGGCCGGCGCGAAGATCGTCGCCATCCAGGACCACACCGGCACCATCGTCAACGACAAGGGCATCGACATGGCCGAGCTGATGCCCACGCTGACGCAGTACGGCGGTGTCGGTGCCTTCAAGGGTGCCGAGAAGGCCGACGACGAGTCGTTCTGGGACGTGAAGTGCGACATCCTCATCCCGGCCGCGCTGGAAGGCCAGGTCACCGTCGAGCGCGCGAAGCGAACCACGGCGAAGCTGGTGCTCGAAGGCGCCAACGGCCCGACGCTGCCGCAGGCCGACGACATCCTCGCCGACCGCGGCGTGCTCGTCGTGCCCGACGTGATCTGCAACGCCGGCGGCGTGACGGTCAGCTACTTCGAATGGGTGCAGGACTTCAGCTCGTTCTTCTGGACCGAGGACGAGATCAACCTGCGGCTGGACAAGATCATGGTTGGCGCGCTCAAGCGCATCTGGGACACCGCCGACAAGCACAAGATCACGCTGCGCACCGCCACCTTCGCAGTGGCCTGCGAGCGCATCCTGACGGCGCGCGAGGAGCGCGGGCTCTACCCCTGAGGCGAGGCGGCGCGCGCTGGCGCCGCACATCTACTCACCAAGATGAAGGCCGGATGTGCCCCGGCCTTGATTGCTCGCAACGCAGCCTGGACAGGCGGGGAGAACGATACCCCGACGGGTAGGTGAAGGATTGTCGCTTCCCCGTGAACCTGTTGAACTCCAGGAGAGCGAGCAATGACGAACAGACGAGTGAGCCTGTGGCTGGTGGGCGCAATGATGGCCGCATCGAGCGCCATGGCGCAGGACCAGGCACGCGACCGCGACCAGACGCGCGACACGACCGCCGGCCAGACGCGCGACCAGATCCGTGATCGCGACATCTTCGGCAACCAGCTGATGACCGCGCAGGAGCGCACCGAGTACCGCAATCGCATGCGCGCGGCCAAGACGGCGCAGGAGCGCGAGCAGGTCCGCGCCGAACATCACGAGCGGATGAAGGCGCGCGCCAAGGAACGCGGGGTGACCCTGCCCGACGCGCCGCCGGCCGGGCGTGGGCTGGGCTCGGGCGTGGGAGCCGGCGCAGGGGGCGGTGCGCGTGGTGGTGCGGGCGCCGGTGGTGCCGGCGGAGGCAGCGGGGGCGGCAAGTAAGGCCGCGCCCGGCCGGCTTCGCCGCCAGCTGCAGACGCTCGGCCGCTGCAGCCTGGGCGCTGCAGCCCGGGCGCGCGCCTCAGCTGCCGCAGGACACGTGCGCCGAGTAGGCGATGGCATCCCACTGCTGCTGGCTGATGACCTGAGCGACGTAGGTCACGCCCTGGCCGAGCAGCGCGCTGTTGAACGCGCGGAGGTGATTGCGTGAGCCGCACAGCAGGCTGTCGTACACCTGCAGGATGTCCGCCGCGTCGGTCGCGGCCATGCGCACTTCGATGTCGCGGATGTCGGTCTCCTCGATCAGCGCGCCGACCTTGAGTGCCTCGACCAGGCTGGCTGCACCGGCTGCCACCATCGTGTCGTACAGGGCCTGCAACTGCGGATCCTCGAACACCCCTGCCGGCTTTCCCGCGGCGGGGTCGTCGACAGCGTACTTCGTGATCAGCGCGAGGATGGCCTGCGTGTGCGTCGTCTCGCTGAGGGCGATGTTGGCGAAGCTCCGGTGGCCCCACAAGGCATCCATCGCGACGTACACGTCGTGTGCGAGCTTCTCCTCCTCGCGCATGAACCTCAGGCCGGCGATCTCGTCGGGCGACAGTGGATCGGACGTCGGCTGCGTGCCGGCCGGTGCTGTCGGTGCAGCCGGCACGCTGGCGCTCGCCGATGATGACGCCGGACCGGCGGCATCGCCGCCGCCGCACGCTGCGATCAGCGGCCCGATCGCGGCGCTGCCGGCCAGGGCGCCGAGGCGGCGCAGAAACTGTTTGCGTTGCATGGGTGTCCTTGTTCGTTGCGGCCGACAGACTCAACGCACGGTGTAGCCGCGTGCGTCCATGCAGGCCGCGACCGCGCGCTGAAACACGCTCGCGTCGTTCAACGCCGCGGGTTGTGTGGTCGCCCAGCGGTTGCACTCGCGCCGGTCGGTCTCGGTCTGCTCGGCGCTCTGCCCGTTGCGTGGATAGATCACCGGTTCGGGCACTGCGGCGGCCGACGCAGCTGCCGCCTCGGCGGGCGGCTCGACCACCACATAGCCGTTGGCACCCGCCGCCGCGTAGTAGCTGCCGTTGGCGTAGTAGTAGTACGTGCCGCCGATCCACAGGGTGACGTAGGCCGCCGGCAGGATCGGTACGAAGATGCCGATCGGCGGCAGCACCACGACGAAGCGGCTGCCCGACGGCCGGTACCACACGCCACCGTGGAAGAAGTAGCTGCCGCCGCCGAAGGCGATGCTGATGCTGCCGCTGGGCAGGCGTGGCACCACGTAGCCCCGCTCCGGGTAGTAGTGGTTGTGCAGATGCCCGGCGTCGAAGCGGATGTGCGGCGTGCGGAACTGCGGCGCCGCGGGACGCCGCGCGTCGGGCCCGGCCCGGCGGTCGGGGCCTGGCTGGGCCCCCGCCGCCGTGCCGAGCAGGGCC
>NZ_CALRZC010000075.1:0-34449 GCF_943372545.1 Variovorax sp. YR752
GCTGATCCGGCCGCTGATCCGCGCCAACGACAACCGCAAGCATGTCGTGCACGTGGTGGTGTTCTTCATCTTCATCGTCAGCAACGCCGGCGGTTCGCTGACGCCGCTGGGCGACCCGCCGCTGTTCCTCGGCTTCCTCAAGGGCGTCGACTTCTTCTGGACGATGAAGCACATCTTCCCGGAGACGCTGTTCCTGGTCGGCACGCTGCTCGCGCTGTTCTACCTGATCGACAGCTACTGGTACCGCAAGGAAGGCGTGCTGCCGCAGGACCCGACGCCTGACACGCCGAGCCTGGGCATCGACGGCGGCATCAACCTGCTGCCGCTGGGGGCGGTGGTCGTGCTGGTGCTGATGAGCGGCACCTGGAAGCCGGGCATCTCGTTCGACGTCTTCGGCACGCCGGTGGAACTGCAGCAGCTGGTGCGCGATGGCGGGCTGATCGTCGTGGCGCTGGTCTCGCTGGCGATCACGCCGAAGAGCGTGCGCGAAGCGAATCAGTTCTCCTGGGCGCCGATGCAGGAAGTGGCCAAGCTGTTCATCGGCATCTTCCTGACCATGATCCCGGTGCTGGCGATGCTCAAGGCGGGCGAGTCGGGTGCCTTTGCGGCCGTCACGCGCGCCGTCACCGGCGCCGACGGCCAGCCGCTGCCCTGGGCCTACTTCTGGTTCAGCGGCGTGCTCAGTTCCTTCCTCGACAATGCGCCGACCTACCTGGTGTTCTTCAACCTGGCCGGCGGCGACCCGCAGGTGCTGATGACCACGCTCGCCTCGACCCTGGCCGCGGTGTCCGCCGGCTCGGTGTTCATGGGCGCCAACACCTACATCGGCAACGCGCCCAACTTCATGGTCAAGGCGATCGCCGAGGACCGCGGCATCCGCATGCCGAGCTTCTTCGGCTACATGGCGTGGTCGTGCGCGATCCTGCTGCCGCTGTTCGTGGTGATGACCTTCATCTGGTTCCGCTGATCGTTCTGCTGAAAGAAAGACCCGACATGACCCGACCTTCCGTGCTGGTGGCCCGCGCCGTCTTCCCCGACATCGTCGATCGGCTGCGCGTGCATTTCGACGTCGAGGACAACGCGGCCGACCGCATCTTCACCAAGCCCGAGCTGATCGCGAAGCTGCAGGGCAAGGCCGGTGCCTTCATCACCGGCAGCGAGCGCATCGACGCCGAGGTGCTGGCCGCCAACCCGCAGCTGCGCGCGGTGTGCAACATGGCGGTGGGCTACAACAACATCGACGTCGACGCCTGCAACGCGCGCGGCGTGCTGGCCACCAACACGCCCGACGTGCTGACCGAGACCACGGCCGACTTCGGCTTCGCGCTGATGATGTCCGCCGCGCGGCGCATGGCCGAGAGCGAACACTTCCTGCGCCGTGGCGAGTGGACCCGCTGGGCCTACGACATGTTCACCGGCAGCGACGTTCACGGCGCGACCCTGGGCATCCTCGGCATGGGCCGCATCGGCCAGGCGATCGCACGGCGCGGTGCGCTCGGCTTCGGCATGAAGGTGATCTATCACAACCGCAGCCGCCTCGCGCCTGAGCAGGAGGCACCGATCGGCGCACGCTACGTCAGCAAGGAAGAACTGCTGCGCGAGTCCGATCACCTGGTGCTGGTCGTGCCCTACTCGGCGGCCAGCCACCACGCGATCGGTGCGGCCGAACTGGCGCTGATGAAGCCAAGCGCGACGCTGACCAACGTCGCGCGCGGCGGTGTGGTCGACGATGCCGCGCTGGCCGCGGCCTTGCGCGCGAAGACCATCGCCGCGGCGGCGCTCGACGTGTTCGAGGGCGAGCCCCTGGTGCATCCGGATCTGCTGACCGTGCCCAACGTCGTGCTGACGCCGCACATCGCCAGCGCGACGGTGGCCACGCGGCGCGCGATGGCCGACCTCGCGGTCGACAACCTCATCGCCGCGCTGACCGGCGCGGCGCCGCCGACGCCGGTCAACCCGCAGGTGCTGCCGCTTCGCTAGGGAGTGCGGGCGCCTGGGCGCGGGGCTAGCCTGACACGTCGATCCGACACGAGGAGACGAAGCGATGCTCAGCGACGCACAACTGCGGCAGATCATGCCGCACCTCGCCGCGGCGAAGGCCGCCTCCTTCCTGCCGCACCTGAACGACGCGATGGCGCGCTGGGAGGTCAACACGCTGGCGCGCACCGCGGCCTTCGTCGCGCAGCTCGCCCATGAGTCCGGCGAGTTCCGCTGGATGGAGGAGCTGTGGGGGCCGACCGCCGCGCAGCAGCGCTACGAACCGCCCGCCGACCTGGCGGCACGGCTGGGCAACACCGAGCCCGGCGACGGCAAGCGCTACAAGGGGCGCGGGCCGATCCAGGTCACCGGGCGCAGCAACTACCAGCGCTTCGGCAAGCTGCTCGGCATCGACCTGGTCGGGCAGCCGGAACTGGCGGCCACACCCGCAGTCGGCTTCCAGATCGCCGGCGCGTTCTGGAAGAGCAATGGCCTGAACGAGCTGGCCGATGCCGGCGACTTCCTGAAGATCACCAAGCGCATCAACGGCGGCACCAATGGTCTCGAGGACCGGCGCAAGTACCACGCGCAGGCGCTGGCGGTGCTCGAGGGCGGTTTCGAGCCCGGCCCGGCACCGGCCGTCACGCGCGGGCGCCGCGCCGCGCCGGCCGGGATGCTCGAGCCGCTGACCCGCGGGCACGAAGCGATCCGTGCCCGCCCCCGACGCGGGCCCTGATCGCCGCGCGACGCCCCGGTTCCTGCGGAGTTTCCCGCTGGGTGGAATTCCTGCCTGTGGGCGGGAAGTTTTCCCTCGTGGTTCGCTGCGCGGGACACAAGCATCGCGGCATAAACACCGCCCGCAAGTCCCCCATTCCGGTTCCGGCCCGCCACATCGCCTTCGCCGCCACGATGGCCTGCGTTGCGCCGGAAGGCTTCACGCAGGAGAGCGCGACGTCGAGCACGACGCGGCCCGCGGCCGTCACCTCGCTGCCCTTCGTTGCCGTGACCGGCACGCTGCCGCGCTCGCTGGAGGCGGTGCCGGGCTCGAGCAGCATCGTCGGAGCGCGTGAGCTGGAGGCGCAGCGGCCCTACTCGGTGCGCGAAGCGCTGCAGGGCGTGCCGGGGCTGCACGTGGTCGGCGAGGATGCCTTCGGCCTGAACCTGAACATCGGCATCCGCGGCCTCGACCCGCGCCGCACCAGCCGCACGCTGCTGCTCGAAGACGGCATGCCGATCCACCTCGCGCCCTACAGCGACCCGTCGGCGCACTACCACACGCCGCTGGAGCGGGTCGAGCGCATCGAGGTCATCAAGGGCTCCGGCCAGATCGTGCACGGCCCGCAGACCGTCGGCGGGGTGATCAACTTCGTCACCCGGCCGGTGCCGCGCAGCTTCGGCGGTGATGCCGAAGTCGCCGCCGGCACACGCTCGTTCGGCCGCATCGGCGCCGGTGTGGGCAGCGGCGGCAGCTGGGGCGGCTGGCGCATCGACGCCCTGCAGCGCCAGGGTGACGGCAGCCGCGACGGCAGCCACCACCGGGTGCGCGATGTCTCGGCCAAGGCCGAGTTCGACCTCACGCCCAGCCAGTCGCTGCGCCTCAAGCTGGGCTACTACGAGGAGGACTCGAAGTTCGGCGAAGGTGGCCTCGACCAGGCGCGCTTCGACGCCGACCCGTACCAGAACGCCTTCCGCAACGACGTCTTCGAGCTCGAGCGCACGTCGTTCCAGGCGCTGCACGGCATCGATCTCGCAGAGGGTGTACGCCTGTCGACGCAGATCTACTACCAGAAAACCGACCGCGCCTCCTACCGCCAGCTCGACGCCGTGGTCGAGCCCGAGGTCGAGGACGGCGTGGCCGAGAAGGAGTTCGAGGAGCTGCGCTTCGACGAGGTGGGCGCCGACGGCAGCGGCATCGTCGCCAGCTGCCCGGAAGGCATCGACTACACGGTGGCCGGCGGCTTCGAGCAGTTCGCCGCTGTCTGCGGCAACCAGATGCGCCCGCGCAGCTACGAGTTCTACGGCGTCGAGCCGCGGCTGCAGTGGTCGCACGGCGGCTTCGGCCTGCGCAACGAGCTGGTCGCCGGCGTGCGGCTGCACCAGGAGCGCATCAACCGCAAGCGCTACAACGGCGCCTTCGCCACCGCGCGCGAGGACTCGCCGGGCACCGGCCTGCGCGACGAGTTCGACATCGAGACCGATGCCGTGGCGGCCTATGTGCAGAACACCTTCCTGGCCGGCGACTGGTCGGTCACGCCGGGCCTGCGCTACGAGAACTACCGGCAGCGCAACACCATCACGCAGGACGAGTTCGCGCCGGTCGAGCCGGCGAGCCGCAGCTCGCAGCGCAACACCGAGCTGCTGCCCGGCCTGGGCGTGACCTGGTTCGGCCTGCCCGACACCACCTTCTTCGCTGGCGTGCACCGCGGCATCGCACCGCCGCGGCCGGATGCCAACCTGCCGCCGGGCGATGAAGAGCTGCGCAAGGTCGACCCCGAGCTGAGCACGAACATCGAGATCGGCGTGCGCACCATGCCGCGCCGCGGCCTGCAGCTCGAGGCCACGCTGTTCCAGATCGATTTCAAGAACCAGATCCTGCCCGGCTATGCCGTCGGCCTGGCGCAGACCTTCGCGAACGCCGGCCGCACGCTCAACCGCGGCGTCGAGCTGGCCGGCCGCGCCGACTTCGGCACGCTGACCGGCGCCAGCCACAACGTGTTCGTCGCCGGCAGCCTCACGCACCTGGCGACGGCGCGCTTCGACAGCGACCTGCTCTCGCCCGACTTCGGCGACGAGGAAGAGACCACCGACTTCGTCAACGTGCGCGGCAAGCGGTTGCCCTATGCGCCGCGCAACATGCTGAGTGCGCAGCTGGGCTTCGAGCATGCTTCCGGCTGGTCGACCCAGCTCGGCCTGACGCACGTCGGCGCGCAGTACAGCGATGCGGTCAATTCGGTGGCGCCGGCAGCGGACGGCCAGTCGGGCCGGATTCCCGCCTACACGCTGTTCAACCTGTCGGCCAACCTGCCGCTGAAGGCGCAGGGGCTGACGCTGTACGCCAGCATCACCAACCTCGCCGACCGCCAGTACCTGGTCAGCCGCGTCAACGGCGCCTTTGCCGGCGCGCCGCGGCAGGCCTTCGTCGGCGCCAAGCTGCGCTTCTGAACGGCGGGCGGGCCGGGCAGGGCGCCCGGCCTCTCCCGCGTCAGGCCTTCTTGAGCTGAGCCGTATCGAAGGGCAGGCTGCGCAGCCGCTTGCCGGTCGCCGCGAAGATGGCATTGGCCACCGCCGGCGCGATCGGCGGCGTGCCGGGTTCGCCGATGCCGCCGGGTTTCTCGCTGCTGGCCACGATGTGCACTTCCACCTTCGGCATCTCGGTCAAACGCAGCACCGGGTAGTCGTGGAAGTTGCCCTGCTGCACGCGCCCGTCCTTGAAGTCGATGCGGCCGTACAGCGCCGCCGACAGGCCGTAGACGATGCCGCCCTCGATCTGCCGCTCGATGGTCTGCGGGTTGACCGTCATGCCGCAGTCCACCGCGGCGACGACGCGGTGCACCTTGGGCGTGCCGTCGGCCGCCAGCGACACCTCGACCACCTCGGCCACGTAGCTGCCGAAACTCTGCGCCACCGCGATGCCGCGGAACACGCCGGCCGGCAGCGCCGAGCCCCAGCCGGCCTTCTGCGCGGCCAGTTCGAGCACGCCCTTGTAGCGCGGCTGCTTGCTCAGCAGCGCACGGCGGTACTCGTAGGGATCGGCCTTGGCGGCCGCAGCCAGCTCGTCGATGAAGCTCTCCATGAAGAAGATGTTCTGCGAGTGCCCCACCGAGCGCCAGAACCACACCTGCGGCCCCGGCTCCTGGCGGCCGTAGGCCAGGCGCTGGTTGGCGATGTCATACGGATGGTCGGCAATGCCTTCCATCGCGAAGCTGTCGACGCCGTTGTCCGGGATCTTCATGAAGCCCGACGCCGCCATGATCGACGGCGAGCCGACACCGCACTTGAGCATGGTCGGCTGGCCCTTGTCGTCGAGCGCCGCTTCGAACTTCGCCACCGCGGCCGGGCGGTAGAAGCCGGCCGCCATGTCGTCCTCGCGGGTGTAGATGAGCTTGACCGGCTTGCCGGAAATCTTCGACAGCAGCGTCGCGTCGATCGTGAAGTCGGGGGCGAAGCGCCGGCCGAAGCCGCCGCCGAGCAGCAGCGTGTTGACCCTCACCTTGGCCGGCGTCACCGAGGCCACCTGGCTGAGGATGCCCTGGTTCGGGCCCTGGCTCTGCGTGCCGGCCCAGATCTCGACCGTGTCGCCCTTCACCCAGGCGGTGCAGTTCAGCGGCTCCATGCAGGCGTGAGCGAGGTAGGGCGCCTCGTAGGTGGCGTCGACGGCCTTGGCGCTGGTCGCGGCGGCGTCCTTGACGTTGCCGGCATCGAGCGCGATCGCATCGGCATTGCCGGCGCCTTGCGCGAGCAGCGCCATCGCGCTGGCGGTGGACAGGTCCTTGGCGGCGCCCAGGTCCCAGTCGATCTTCAGCGCATCGCGGCCCTTCTTGGCCGCCCAGTAGCCGTCGGCCAGCACCGCCACGCCGTGCGGGATGGTGATGACCTGGCGCACGCCCTTGACCGCCTTGGCCGCCGCGTCGTCGACCTTCACCGCCTTGGCGCCGGGCTGCGGCGCGCGCGCCATCACGGCGATCAGCATGCCGGGCACCTGCGCGTCGATGCCGAACTTCGCCGTGCCGTTGATCTTGCCCGGCGTGTCGAGCCGGTTGGTGCGCTTGCCGAGGATGCGGAAGTCCTTCGCATCCTTCAGCTTCGGCTCGGCCGGCACCGGCAGCTTCGTCGCGGCCGGCACCAGCGCGCCGTAAGCGAGCTTCTTGCCACTCGTATGGATCACCTGGCCGGCCTCGGTGCGGCATTCGCCGGCCGGCACCTTCCACTGCGCAGCGGCAGCGGCGACGAGCATCTCGCGCGCCGCGGCGCCGGCCTTGCGCAGCGGCTCCCAGTGCGCACGCACCGTGGTGCTGCCGCCGGTGGCCTGCATGCCGAACATCGGGTTGTCGTAGGCCTTGTCCACCGGTGACTGCTCGACGCGCACCTTCTTCCAGTCGGCGTCGAGTTCCTCGGCAACCAACATCGGGATGGCGGTCAGCACGCCCTGGCCCATCTCGGCCGAGCCGCAGATGACGGTGACGGTGCCGTCGCCGGTGATGCGCAGCCAGGCGTTCGGTGCGAACACGACGGGCGTGGCGGCCTCGAGCCGGCCGGCGGCCAGCGGCAGTGCGAAGCCGATGGAGAGCGCGGCGCCGGTGCCGCTCTTCAGGAAGCCGCGGCGGGTGGTTTGCAGCGTGTCCATCTCAGGCTCCCTTCACCAGCGTGACCGAGGCGTCCTTGATGGCCGCGCGGATCTGGTTGTAGGTGCCGCAGCGGCAGATGTTGCCGCTCATCGCGCCGTCGATGTCGGCGTCGCTCGGCGCCTTCTTCTGCGCCAGCAGCGCACAGGCGCTCATGATCTGGCCGGATTGGCAGTAGCCGCACTGCGGCACGTCGATCTTCGCCCAGGCGGCCTGCACGGCCTGGCCGGTGCGCGTGCTGCCCACGCCTTCGATGGTGGTGATCTTCTTGCCGGCCGCCGCCGACACCGGCGTCGAGCAGGAGCGCACCGGCTGGCCGTCCAGGTGCACGGTGCAGGCGCCGCACAGCGCCATGCCGCAGCCGAACTTGGTGCCGGTCATGTTGAGGTTCTCGCGCAGCACCCACAGCAGCGGGGTGTCGGCCTCGGCGTCGACGCTCTTCGTCTTGCCGTTCACGTTCAGGGTGACCATCGATCGTGTCTCCATCGGATTGTTGAGCCCACCAAGGGCGCGGACGATACTCCTTTGCCGCCGTCTTTGCAGGCCGGCGCGCACAGGCGCGCTGTCACAATCCGGCCATGCTGGAATGGATCGTGATCGCGCTGGTGGCGCTGAACCTGGTGCTGCTGCTCGTGCTGCTGCTGCGCAAGGGGGATGGAGAGGAAACACAACGCGCGTTGCGCGAGGAGCAGGACCGCATCGGCCGCGAAGTGCGCGGCGAGGTGCAGGACAGCGCCCGCGGCACGCGCCAGGAGCTGAGCCAGGCGCTGGCGCTGTTCCAGCAGACGCTGCTGGCCCAGCAGGGCGACGTGGCGCGCACGCAGAACGAGCAGATCGACTCCTTCCGCACCCAGCTCGCCACCATGCAGCAGATGGTCGGCCAGTCGCTGCAGCAGGCGACGACCGCGCTGGCGCAGCAATCGCAGGCGGCACGCGAGTCGCAGGACGGTGCGCTCAAGCGCTTCGGCGATGCCTTCGGCGAGCAGATCGGCACCGTGCGCACGACCGTCGAGCAGCGCCTGCAGGCGATCCAGGCCGACAACGAGAAGAAGCTCGAGCAGATGCGCGCCACGGTGGACGAGAAGCTGCACGCCACGCTCGAGCAGCGCCTGGGCGAGAGCTTCAAGCAGGTGGCCGACCGGCTCGAGCAGGTCCACAAGGGCCTGGGCGAGATGCAGGGCCTGGCCAAGGACGTCGGCTCGCTCAACCGCGTGCTGACCAACGTGAAGACACGCGGCGTGTTCGGCGAGGTGCAACTCGCCGGTTTGCTGGAACAGGTGTTCACGCCCGAGCAGTACGCCACCAACGTCGAGACGGTGCCGGGCAGCCGCGAGCGGGTCGAGTTCGCGATCAAGCTGCCAGGCCAGCGCGCCGACGGCGTGCCGCTGTGGCTGCCGATCGACGCCAAGTTCCCGCGCGAGGACTACGAGCGATTGCTCGACGCGCAGGAGCGCGCCGATGCGCCCGCCGCTGAGATCGCCGGCAAGGCCATCGAGCAGCGCCTGCGCCTGGAGGCGAAGACCATCCGCGAGAAGTACGTCGCCCCGCCGCACACCACCGAGTTCGCCATCCTGTTCGTGCCCACCGAAGGCCTCTACGCCGAGGCGCTGCGCCGGCCCGGGCTGACCGAGTCGCTGCAGCGCGAGTACCGCGTGATGCTGACCGGCCCGACCACGCTGCTGGCCACGCTCAACAGCCTGCAGATGGGCTTCCGCACGCTGGCGCTGGAGAAGCGCAGTGCCGAGGTCTGGGAGGTGCTCGGCGCGGTGAAGACCGAGTTCGGCAAGTTCGGCGACGTGCTGGCCAAGACGCAGAAGAAGCTCAAGGAAGCCTCCGACACCATCGACGCGGCGCAGACGCGCACCAACGTGATGGCGCGCCGGCTGAAGTCGGTCGAAGGCCTGAGCGAACCGCGCACGCAGACGCTGCTGCCCGGCCTGGACGCTGCCAACGACGACGAGGACGTGTCCTGACGTGGATTCCGGCCTGGGCCGTGTGCTCGTCGCGCTGATCGTCGGCCAGATCTGCCTGCATTCCTGCATGACCGGCGTGCGCATGGCGGCGCCGCTGCAGGCCCTGCGCGAGGGCCATGCGGCCTGGGTGGTCGGCATCCTGATGGGGCTGTTCGCCGCCGCGCCGATCCTGCTCGCGCTGCAGGCCGGCCGGCTGGCCGACCGGCGCGGCTACCACCACCCGATGCGCATCGCCGTGGCGCTGACCGTGCTGGGCGGTGCGGTCGCGCTGGCCGTCACCTGGGTACCGCAGTGGACCTTTCCGGCCATGTGCGTGGCGGCGATGCTGGTCGGCGCCGGCGCCAACGTCGGCCTGATCGCGATCCAGCGCACCGCCGGTCGACACGCCAGCGACACCACCTCGCTCAAGCGTGTGTTCAGCTGGTTGGGCCTGGCGCCGGCACTGGCCAACGTGGTCGGCCCGGTGCTGGCCGGGGCGCTGATCGACCTCGGCGGCTTCCGCACCGCCTACGCGGTGCTGCTGGTGCTGCCACTGGCCGCGCTGGCGTGGGCGCGTCGGGTGCCGAAGGAGGTGCCGCGGCCGCGCCACGCCGATGCGAGCGCGCTGCGTGCCCGGGACCTGCTGCGCACGCCCGGCCTGCGCCGGCTGCTGGCGGTGAACTGGCTGCTCTCGTCGAGCTGGGACGTGCATGCCTTCCTGGTGCCCGTGCTCGGCCACGAGCGCGGCTTCTCGGCGTCGGCGATCGGGCTGGTGCTGGGGGTGTTCGCGATGTCCGTCGCGCTGGTGCGCCTGGCCATTCCGCTGATCGCGCAGCACCTGCGCGAGGGCCAGGTGCTGGCCGGTTGCATGCTGTGGACCGCCGGCGTGTTCGCGCTCTATCCGTTCGCCACGGCGGCCTGGTGGATGGGTGTGCTCGCCGCGGCGCTCGGGCTGGCACTCGGCGCGGTGCAGCCGATGATCATGACCACGCTGCACCAGATCACGCCGGCCGAGCGGCACGGCGAGGCGATTGCGCTGCGCTCGATGACGATCAACTTCTCCAGTGCGCTGATGCCCTTGCTGTTTGGCGCGCTCGGCGCGGCGGTCGGTGCCTCGGCGCTGTTCTGGCTGATGGGTCTGGCGGTGGGCGCCGGCAGCGTGCCGGCGCGGCGCATCGTGGCGCCAGGAGCCGGTGCCTGAATCAGAACTTGATCGTGCCGGGGGCGGGGGGCGCTTCGGCGGGGGGCGCGGCCGGTGCCGGGGCCGGGCGGCTCGCCGGCGTCGGTTCGCGGCGTTCGGTCAGCGGTTGCGGTGAGGCAAAGGCATAGCCGGGGGGCAACCTGGAAGCCTGCGGGTAACCGGCAGCGTCGAGGTAGCTGTTCCAGGTCTCGGGCGCCAGGCCCTTGAGCAACTGCGCGCCGATGGCCAGCACCGGAGCATCGCGGCCGCCGGTCAGCTTCACCAGGGCTTCACCATCCTCGCTCGTGACCACCTGCCGCTCGGTGTGGGGAATGCCGCGCTGGCGCAGCAGCGTCCTGGCCGCGTCGCAGGGTTCGCAGGCGGTGGAGAACGTGTAGAGGGTCACCGGGTAGCGGCCAGCCGCTTCGCGCAGCTCGATGGGCAGCGCGGGGGCGGAATCGGCGGTGCCCGTCGAGCGGGCGTTCATCGGACTGACCCGCCCCTCGGTGGTGGTCGGCGGCCTGTCGGTGTAGGTGATCTTGCCGTCCGGGCCGACCACCTTGTACAGCGCGAAGCTCGGTGTGGCGGCCAGGCAGGCGGCCGCAGCGATCGCCGCATGGAGCAGGCGGTGGCGGGGAAGCAGGCGCAGTGTCGAGGTCATGTCAGGCTCCGGCGCACGAAGGGTCGGCGCGCAGGCAATGGTACCCACGCGGGTGCCGGCCACAAGCCGTCGCGTGGGCAATTGCTCACACTGCGTCCGGCGGGCCGTCGTCCAGGCCCTGGTGCCGCAGCAGCGCATCGATACGCGGTTCGCGCCCGCGAAACGACTTGAAACTCTCCATCGCGCTGCGGCTGCCGCCGGCCTCGAGCACGCTCTCGCGGTAGCGCTTCCCGGTGGCCGTGTCGAGCACGCTGCCGCGTTGCGCGGCTTCCTCGAAGGCGCTCCAGGCGTCGGCCGAGAGCACCTCGGCCCACTTGTAGCTGTAGTAGCCGGCCGCATAGCCGCCGGCGAAGATGTGCGAGAAGCCGTGCAGAAAGCGGTTGAAGGCCGGTGTCGGCACGATCGCCACCTCGGCGCGCACCGCGTCGCACAGCGCGCCGATGTCCTGCTCGCTGCCCGGCTCGGCATGCAGCCGCATGTCGATCAGCGAGAACTCCACCTGGCGCAGCATCTGCAGCCCGCTGTGGAAGTTCTTCGCCGCCAGCATGCGGTCGAACAGCACGCGCGGCAGCGGCTCGCCACTGTCGACATGGGCGCTCAGGCGCTGCAGCACCTCCCACTCCCAGCACAGGTTCTCCATGAACTGGCTGGGCAGTTCGACGGCATCCCACTCGACGCCGGAGATGCCCGACACGCCCAGTTCGTCGACCTGCGTCAGCAGGTGGTGCAGACCGTGGCCGAACTCGTGGAACAGCGTCTGCACGTCGTCGTGGGTCAGCAGCGCGGGCCGGCCTTCGACCGGCGGCGCGAAGTTGCACACCAGGTGGGCCACCGGCGTCTGCAGCGAGCCGCCCGGGCGCGCCCAGCGCGAGCGCGTGCCGTCCATCCAGGCGCCCGGGCGCTTGCCGGGGCGGGCGTGCGGGTCGAGGTAGAACTGGCCGAGCAGGCGCGGCGCCGCGTCGCCCGTCGCTGCCGGCCGCTCGATGCGGAAGAAGCGCACGCTGGGGTGCCAGACGGGCGCTTCGTCGGCGCGGATTCGCACCTCGAACAGCGTCTCGACGATGCGGAACAGCCCGTCGAGCACACGTTCCTGGACGAAGTACGGCTTGACCTCCTGATCACTGAAGGCGTAGCGCTGCTCCTTCAGCCGCTCGCTGGCGAACGGGATGTCCCAGGCCTGCAGCTCGTTCAGGCCGAGTTGATCGCGCGCGAAGGCGCGCAACTCGGCGAGGTCGCGCTCGGCGCCCGGGCGGGCGCGCTTCGCGAGGTCGCGCAGGAAACCGATCACCTGCTGCGCAGACTCGGCCATCTTCGGCACCAGCGAGACCTCGGCGTAGCTCGCTCGTCCGAGCAGCTTCGCCTCTTCCTGGCGCAGCGCGAGCAGTTCGCGCATCAGCGGGCCGTTGTCGAGCGCGACGGGGCCCAGCTCGCTGGCACGCGTCACGTAGGCGGTGTAGAGCTTCTCGCGCAAGCGCCGGTTGCGGCCGTACTGCATCACCGGGAAGTAGCTCGGGAAGTGCAGCGTCAGCTTGCAGCCTTCGAGTCCTTCGGCCTGCGCGGCCGCCTTCGCCGCCTGGACGACGTCGTCCGGCACGCCGTCGAGTTCGGCCTCGCTGGCGTAGTGCGCGAAGCCGTCGGTCGCGTCGAGAACGTGCTCGGAAAACTGCCGCGACAACTCGGCCTGGCGTTCCTGGATCTGGGCGAAGCGCTGCCGGGCCTCGCCCTGCAGTTCGGCGCCGGCGAGCACGAAGTCGCGCACGGCGTGGGCCAGCGCCTGGCGGCGTGCCGGCTTCAATGCTGCCGCAGCCGGCGCGGCAAGCACGGCCTTGTACTTGGCGAACAGTCGTTCGTCGGCACCCATGCGGGTGTGGAACTCGGTGATTCGCGGCAGGTTCTCGGTGTAGGCGGCGCGCAGCGCCGGCGTGTCCATCACCGCATTGAGATGGCGCACCACACCCCAGGCACGCGACAGCCGCTCGGTGGCGACATCGAGCACGGCGCTGAGCGCGTCGTAGTCGGCCGGCACTGCATCGCCTACCGCCCGCTCCAGCGCCGCGTTCGCCTCGGCCAGCAGCACGTCCACCGCGGGCCCGACGTGCTCTGGGCGGATGGTCTCGTAGGCGGGCAGGGCGTCGAGCTGCAGCAGCGGGTTGTCCATCGTCGTGTGCGGTGTCTCAGGCGTTCGGTATGGCGAGGGCGTGCTCGGCGGCCTCGATCGTGTTGACCAGCAGCATGGCCCGCGTCATCGGGCCGACGCCGCCGGGCACCGGCGTGATCGCGCCAGCTACGACCGACACACCGGCGAAGTCGACGTCGCCGCACAGCTTGCCGTGGTCGTCGCGGTTCATGCCGACGTCGATGATCACCGCACCCGGCTTGACCATGTCGGCGGTCAGGACGTTGCGCTTGCCGACCGCCACGACGACGATGTCCGCCTGCTTCGTGTGGTGCGCCAGGTCGGGCGTGGCGCTGTGGCAGACGGTCACCGTCGCGCTCGCCTGCAACAGCATCATGGCCATCGGCTTGCCGACGATGTTGCTGCGGCCGATCACCACGGCATGCTTGCCCTTGGGGTCGCAGCCGATCGATTCGAGCATCTTCATGCAGCCGTAGGGCGTGCAGGCCTTGAAGCCGGGCCGGCCGATCATCAGCGCGCCGGCGCTGGCGACGTGGAAGCCGTCGACATCCTTCGCCGGCGAGATCGTCTCGATGACCTTGTTGGCATCGATGTGCCGCGGCAGCGGCAACTGCACCAGGATGCCGTGGATATCCGGATCGGCATTGAGCGCACGGATGCGCGCCAGGAGTTCGGCCTCGGGCAGCGTCTCGGGGTGGCGATCGAGCACCGAATGCATGCCCACGCTCTCGCAGTCGGCGACCTTGTGCTTGACGTAGACCTGCGAGGCCGGGTTGTGGCCGACCAGGATCACCGCGAGGCCGGGGCGGTGGCCATGCTCGGCCAGTCTCGCCACGCGCCTGGCCACCTCGGCGCGGGTCTTCTTCGCCAGCGCGTTGCCGTCGATGAGTCGGGCGGTCGTGGGGGCGGTCATGTCGGGTCCTTCAAAGAACAAAGGCCGCTTCGCAGCGGCCTCGGGTGAAGTGGTTGAACGGTCAGGTCTTCGCCTGGGCGCCGAGCGCGATCTTCAGCAGGTCGGCCACCGTGTTGGCGTTGAGCTTTTCCATGATGTTGGCGCGGTGCGCCTCCACCGTCTTGATGCTGATGCCGAGATCATCGGCGATCTGCTTGTTCAGCCGGCCGGCGACGATGCGCTCGAGCACCTGCGCTTCGCGCGTGGTCAGGCGCGACAGCAGCGCGTCGCGGCTGGCGGCTTCCTGGTGCTGGCTGAAGGCGGCGCGTGCGCTGTCGAGCATGCGCTCGACCAGGCCGAGCAGTTCCTCTTCCTTGAAGGGCTTCTCGATGAAGTCCATCGCACCCTTCTTCATCGTCGTCACGGCCATCGGCACGTCGCCATGGCCGGTGATGAAGACGATGGGCAGCGGGCTCTTGCGCTCCATCAGGCGGTCCTGCAGTTCGAGGCCGCTCATGCCGTCCATGCGGATGTCGGCGATCAGGCAGGCCACCTCGCGCGGGTCGAAGCGCGACAGGAAGGACTCGGCCGAGTCGAAGCACTTGACGCGGTAGTCCTTGCCCTCGAGCAGCCACTGCAGCGAGTCACGCACGGCTTCGTCATCGTCGACGACGTAGACGGTGCCCTTCTTGGGGATCAGGCTCATGAGACGGCGGTGGGGTTAGGGGTCGCGGTCTTGCTCGTCGATTCGGCGTCGCTGCGGGTGATGTCCACCGGCAGCGTGAACGAGAATCTGCAGCCCACGACGGAGTCGCCATTGTAGAGGTTCTGCGCCTTGATCCGCCCTCGGTGGCTCTCGATGATCGAGCGGCACAGCGACAGGCCGATGCCCAGGCCGTCGGTCTTGGTCGAGAAGAACGCCTCGTACATGCGGGCGATCACCTCCTCCTTGAGGCCGGGGCCCATGTCGGTGACCGTGAACTCGATCACGCCCCCTTCCTCGGGGGTGTGGCGCGGCACGACGCGCAGCTCGATGTTGCGGCGCTTGGGCGGCAGGCCGGCGTTGTCGATCGCCTCGGCGGCGTTCTTCACCAGGTTGAGCACCACCTGCTCGATCAGGATCGGGTCGACCATCAGCGTCGGCAGGCGCTGCGCGACGTAGGTCGAGATCGCCACGTTGCGGCGGCGTAGCTCGATGCCGGCGAGTTCGACCGCGTCCTCGACGATGTCCCTCGCCTGCGCAGGCTGGCGCTGCGGCTCGCTGCGTTTCACGAAGGCGCGGATGCGGTGGATGATCTGCCCGGCACGCTGTGCCTGGCGCGCGGTCTTCTCCAGCGCGGCGATCAGGTCGTCCTTGCCGATCTGGTCGTTGCGCACGCGGCTGACCATGCCGTTGCAGTAGTTGGTGATCGCGGTCAGCGGCTGGTTGAGCTCGTGCGCCACTGACGAGGCCATCTCTCCCATGGTCACCAGGCGGCTGGTCACCTGCGCCTTCTCGGCCTGGTTGGCGGCCAGGCTCTCGGCGTTGCGGCGCGCGCTGATGTCGGTAGCGATCAGCATCTGCGCCAGCCGCCCGTCGGTCCACTGCAGGTAGCGCGTGCGCACGTCGAACCACTTGCGCAGCGGCTCGATGAAGACCTCGCGCGAGTCGGAGCCGGCCTCGGTCAGCTCGGTGGTCGGCAGGCCGCCGAGCGACTCGATGGTGTCGCCGAACTCGCTGTTCTCGAACGGCGAGGGCTCGCTGCCGGCGAGCAGCGCATGGCCGCGGGCATCGGCGCCGAACCACAGGCGGTAGGAGCGGTTGGCGAACAGCAACTCGGCCTGCTGCACGCTGAGCACCGACACGGCCGCGTCCAGCCCTTCCAGCACCGTCGTGAAGCGTTCGTGCGAGGCGGAGAGCTGGTCGCGGATGCGCTTGGCCTCGGTGATGTTGGTCATCGAGGTCATCCAGCCGGTCTGCTGGCCGCGCGGGTCGATCAGCGGCGAGACGTACATGCGCGAGTCGAACAGCGAGCCGTCCTTGCGCATCACCTTGACCTCGATGCCGCCGGCCGGGCTGCGGCCCTGCAGTTCCTGCTGCAGCAGGCGGTTGTTCTCCTCGAAGCGATCGGGCGGCCAGTAGGGGAAGGGCGGGCGGCGGCCGATCAGCTCCGACTCGAGGAAGCCGGTCATCGCGCAGAAGGCCGGGTTCACGTAGGTGATGCGGCCGTCCATGTCCATCGCGCGCATGCCGGTCAGCATGGAGTTCTCCATCGCCCGGCGGAAGTTGGTCTCGGTGACCAGCGCACTCTGCATCTGCAGCCGCCGGCGCATGTGGCGCCAGGTGCCCAGCAGCATCCACACCGTCAGCACCGACAGCGCGGCGACCATCCAGAACAGCGTGTTGGAGATCAGGCCGATCGAGGTGCGATAGCCCTGGCCGCGCAGGAACAGGCCGTTGCCGGCTGGCGCCACCGGCACGTCGTGCACGATCTGCGCGCGCCGTGAGTTGGCGCCGGGCATCGAGGTGACGGTGCTGGCCAGCGTGCGGTCGCTGGCGTCGAGCAGCGCGATCGCGTGGCGGTTCGACACCTCGGCCGGCACGAAGTAGCGCACCAGGCTCTCGACCGAATACTCCGCCACCAGCGAGCCGGCAAAGGCGGCGCGGTCGATCAGCGGAACGTGGACCTGGAACACCGCGGTGCCGTGGCGGTCGGTGAAGGGCCGCGAGTAGACCGGCTGGCGCAGTTCGCGCGCGGCGTCGTACGCCGCCTCGGGCTCGGGTGGCCGCGGGTTGTCGGCCGACTCGGGGACCGCACCGGTCTCGGCCAGGAAGGTGGTGGCCGAGTAGCTGGCCTTGCGCGCGCGGTTCGGCCCGATCCAGACCAGCGCGGTGATCTCCGGCCGTTCGCGGGTGAACGAGGCGGCCTGGCCGAGGAACTCTTCCTGGTCGATGACGCGCGTGCCGATCTCGCGCGCGATGCGCACCAGCTGCTCCTGGTTCTCGATCAGGCGCAGGCGGATCTGCTGCTGGGCGATCTCGGTGTCGCGCTTCACCGAGGCCTGCTCACGCTCCAATTCCTCGTTGCGCAAGTACCAGAAGGCCGAGATGATCGCCGCGAGGAACAGCAGCACCGACACCAGCGGGCCGAGCGTGGCATAGCGGTCCTGGCGGGCTGGCGACTGGCGCCGCCACCAGCGGCCGAACAGGCGCTGCGGCCAGCTCTTTGCGGCTCGCGCCGGCATGGCCGCGTCGTGTACGGGTTGCATCTGCGCATTATCGGCGGCAGCTTGCGCCGACCGGCTCGCGCACTCCAGTGCCCCCAGCAGTCAGGGGTCGGAGTGGTCTACGTGTTTCCACATAGTGCAATAGAATCGCACTATTTGAAAAACAAAAGCGCTTGTGCGACACTCGCGGCCATCCAAAAAACCACCCCCTGGAGACAAGCATGTCAGCAGTGCCTGATTCGTTCCTCGGTGCGGCCGCCAACGATGCGGACGCGCAGGAAACCCGCGAGTGGCTCGACGCCCTGTCGGCCGTCATCGGCACGGAAGGCGGTGATCGCGCGCACTTCCTGCTCGAGCAGTTGATCGACCATGCGCGGCAGGCCGGCGTCGACGTGCCGTTCTCGGCCAACACCGCCTACGTCAACACCATCCCGACCGACCAGGAAGAGCGCACCCCGGGCAACATCGAGATCGAGGAACGCCTGCGCAACTACATGCGCTGGAACGCGATGGCGATGGTCGTCAAGGCGAACCGCCTGCACCCCGCCGACGGCGGCGACCTCGGCGGCCACATCTCCAGCTTCGCCTCGCTGGCGACGATGTTCGGCACCGGCTTCAACCACTTCTGGCACGCCGAGAGCGAAGGCCATGGCGGCGACCTGCTCTACATCCAGGGCCACTCGTCGCCCGGCGTCTATGCGCGTGCCTACATGGAAGGCCGGCTGAGCGAGGAGCAGTTGCTCAACTTCCGCCAGGAGGTCGATGGCAAGGGCATCTCGAGCTACCCGCACCCGAAGCTGATGCCGGAGTTCTGGCAGTTCCCGACCGTCTCGATGGGCCTGGGCCCGCTGATGGCGATCTACCAGGCGCGCTTCCTCAAGTACCTGCACGCGCGCGGCATCGCCGACACCGCCAACCGCAAGGTCTGGGTGTTCTGCGGCGACGGCGAGATGGACGAGCCGGAAAGCCTGGGTGCCATCGGCCTGGCCGCGCGCGAGAAGCTCGACAACCTCGTCTTCGTCATCAACTGCAACCTGCAGCGCCTGGACGGCCCGGTGCGCGGCAACGGCAAGATCATCCAGGAGCTCGAAGGCGAGTTCCGCGGCTCGGGCTGGAACGTCATCAAGCTGCTGTGGGGCAGCTACTGGGATCCGCTGCTCGCGCGCGACAAGGACGGCATCCTGCGCAAGGTGATGATGGACGTCGTCGACGGCGACTACCAGGCGATGAAGGCCAACGACGGCGCCTTCGTGCGCAAGAACTTCTTCGGCCGCCACCCCAAGCTGCTGGAGATGGTCGCCAAGATGAGCGACGAGGACATCTGGCGCCTGCAGCGCGGCGGCCACGACCCGCAGAAGGTCTATGCGGCGTTCCATCGCGCCAACAGCCACAAGGGCCAGCCGACGGTGCTGCTGATCAAGACGGTCAAGGGCTTCGGCATGGGCAAGAGCGGCGAGGGCAAGAACACTGCGCACCAGACCAAGAAGCTGATCGACGAGGACGTGCGTGCCTTTCGCGACCGCTTCAACATGCCGATCCCGGATGACCAGCTGGCCGACATCCCGTTCTACAAGCCGGCCGACGACACGCCGGAGATGCGCTACCTGCACGAGCGCCGCAAGGCGCTGGGCGGCTACCTGCCCAAGCGCCGCACCAAGGCCGACGAGCAGTTCACCGTGCCGGCGCTGGAGACCTTCAAGTCGGTGCTCGAGCCCACCGCCGAGGGCCGCGAGATCAGCACCACGCAGGCCTACGTGCGCTTCCTGACGCAGTTGCTGCGCGACCAGGCGCTGGGCCCGCGTGTCGTGCCCATCCTCGTCGATGAGGCGCGCACCTTCGGCATGGAAGGCCTGTTCCGCCAGATCGGCATCTACAACCCCGCGGGGCAGCAGTACACGCCGGTCGACAAGGACCAGGTCATGTACTACAAGGAAGACAAGGCCGGGCAGATCCTGCAGGAAGGCATCAACGAGGCCGGCGGCATGGGCTCGTGGATCGCGGCGGCGACGTCGTACTCGACGAACAACCGCATCATGGTGCCGTTCTACGTGTACTACTCGATGTTCGGCTTCCAGCGCATCGGCGACATGGCCTGGGCTGCCGGCGACATGCAGGCACGCGGCTTCCTGCTCGGCGGCACCTCGGGCCGCACGACGCTCAACGGCGAAGGCCTGCAGCACGAGGACGGGCACAGCCACATCCTGGCCGGCACGATCCCGAACTGCGTCTGCTACGACCCGACCTTCGCCCACGAGGTCGGCGTGATCCTGCACCACGGCCTGAAGCGCATGGTCGAGAAGCAGGACAACGTCTTCTACTACCTGACGCTGCTCAACGAGAACTACCCGATGCCGGGCCTGAAGGCCGGCACCGAGGAGCAGATCATCAAGGGCATGTACCTGCTCGAGGAGGGCAAGAAGAAGACGCCGCGCGTCAACCTGCTGGGCAGCGGCACCATCCTGCGCGAGTCGATCGCGGCGAAGGAATTGCTCGAGAAGGACTGGGGCGTGGCCGCCAACGTGTGGAGCTGCCCGAGCTTCAACGAGCTGGCGCGCGACGGCCAGGACGCCGAGCGCTGGAACCTGCTGCACCCGACCGAGAAACCGCGCGTGCCCTTCGTCACGCAACAGCTCGAGCCGCATGCCGGCCCGGTGGTGGCGTCGACCGACTACATGAAGAACTTCGCCGAGCAGATCCGCGCCTTCATTCCGAAGGGCCGCGCCTACAAGGTGCTGGGCACCGATGGCTTCGGCCGCAGCGATTTCCGCAGCAAGCTGCGCGAGCATTTCGAGGTCAACCGCCACTACATCGTCGTCGCCGCGCTGAAGGCGCTGTCCGACGAGGGCAGCGTGCCGGCCACGAAGGTCGCCGAGGCGATCAAGAAGTACGGCATCAACACCGAGAAGATCAACCCGCTGTACGCATAACAAGACAACGGAGACAAGACATGGCAGTGGTGGAAGTCAAGGTCCCCGACATCGGGGACTTCAAGGACGTGGCCGTCATCGAGTTGCTGGTCAAGCCGGGCGACACGGTCAAGGCAGAGCAGTCGCTCGTCACCGTCGAGAGCGACAAGGCCTCGATGGAGATTCCCTCGTCGCACGCCGGCGTGGTGAAGGAGCTCAAGCTCAAGATCGGCGACACGGTCAGCGAGGGCACTCTGGTGCTGCTGCTGGAAGCCGAGGGCGCTGGCGCGAGCGCACCTGTCGCGCCGGCCGCAGCAGCGCCGGCTGCAGCGCCTGCGCCTGTCGCTGCCGCGCCTGCGGCCCCCGCCGCGAGCAGCGGCCCGGTCGAGGTGCTGGTGCCCGACATCGGCGACTTCGACGAAGTCGCGGTCATCGAGGTGTTCGTCAAGCCCGGCGACACCATCAAGGTCGAGCAGAGCCTGATCACCGTCGAGAGCGACAAGGCCTCGATGGAGATCCCCTCGTCCCACGCCGGCGTGGTCAAGGAGCTGAAGGTCAAGATCGGCGACAAGGTCAGCAAGGGCAGTCTGGTGGCGATCGTCGAGGCCAGCGCTGGCGCGGCCGCACCGGCTGCAACGCCTGCCGCAGCCCCGGTGGCTCAGGCAGCTGGCGCTGTGGCACCGGCCGCGGCGAGCGTGCCGGCCACCGGCCGCGGTTCGCCCACGGCGGCGCTGCCGGCCCATGAGCCGACCACGCCCAAGGGCACCCTGCCGCACGCCTCGCCGACGATCCGCCGCCTGGCGCGCGAACTCGGCGTGCCGCTCGACGAAGTGACGGGCAGCGGCCCCAAGGGCCGCATCACCCAGGAAGATGTGCAGGGCTTCGTCAAGGGCGTGATGGCCGGTGCCGTGCAGACGCAGGCCCAGAAGGCCAAGGCGCCTGCCGCGGCGGCCGCCGGTGGAGGCGCCTTCCCTGGCCTCCTGCCCTGGCCGCAGGTCGACTTCACGAAGTTCGGCCCGGTCGAGCGCAAGGACCTCTCGCGCATCAAGAAGATCAGCGGCGCCAACCTGCACCGCAACTGGGTGGTGATCCCGCACGTCACCAACCACGACGACGCCGACATCACCGAGCTCGAAGCCTTCCGCGTTCAACTGAACAAGGAGAACGAGAAGAGCGGCATCAAGGTTACGATGCTCGCCTTCCTGATCAAGGCCTCGGTCGCCGCACTGAAGAAGTTCCCCGAGTTCAACGCCTCGCTGGACGGCGATCAGCTCGTGCTGAAGCAGTACTTCCACATCGGCTTCGCGGCGGACACGCCGAACGGCCTGATGGTCCCGGTGATCAAGGACGCTGACAAGAAGGGCATCTTCCAGATCTCGCAGGAGATGGGCGAACTCGCCAAGAAGGCGCGCGACGGCAAGCTGAGCCCGGCCGAGATGAGCGGCGGCTGCTTCTCGATCTCGTCGCTGGGTGGCATCGGCGGGCGCTACTTCACGCCGATCATCAACGCGCCGGAGGTCTCCATCCTCGGCGTGTGCAAGAGCAGCACCGAGCCGCGCTGGGACGGCAAGGCCTTCGTGCCGAGGCTGATCCTGCCGCTGTCGCTGTCCTGGGACCACCGCGTCATCGACGGCGCCGCGGCCGCCCGCTTCAACGCCTACCTCGGTCAGATCCTGGCGGACTTCCGCCGGGTGCTGCTGTAAGGGGACCACGATGCCCATCATCGACATCAAGGTTCCGGACATCGGCGACTTCAAGGACGTCGCGATCATCGAGCTGCTGGTCAAGCCGGGCGACACGGTCAAGGCCGAGCAGTCGCTCATCACCGTCGAGAGCGACAAGGCCTCGATGGAGATTCCGTCCTCGCACGCCGGCGTGGTCAAGGAGCTGAAGGTCAAGCTCGGCGATACCGTCAACGAGGGCACGGTGGTGCTGACGCTGGAGGCAGCCGGGGCCGCCGCTGCAGCGCCAGTGGCTGCACCCGCCGCAGCGCCGGCCGCTGCAGCGCCTGCCGCGGCGACCCCCGCGGCCGCTCCGGCTGCGGCCAGCTACGCCGGCGGCGCCGACCTCGAGTGCGACATGCTCGTGCTCGGCGCCGGCCCCGGCGGCTATTCGGCAGCCTTCCGCGCCGCCGACCTCGGCCTGAAAACCGTACTCGTCGAGCGCTTCGCTACGCTCGGCGGCGTGTGCCTGAACGTCGGCTGCATTCCCTCCAAGGCGCTGCTGCACGTGGCCGCGGTGATGGACGAGGTCAAGCACTTCGAGTCGCTCGGCGTCAGCTTCGCCGAGCCGGTGGTCGACCTCGGCAAGCTCAAGGCCCACAAGGAAAAGGTCATAGCCAAGCTGACCGGTGGCCTGGCCGCGATGGCCAAGATGCGCAAGGTCACGGTGGTGCAGGGCACGGGCGAGTTTGCCGACCCGTTCCACCTGAAGGTCGTGCTCACCAAGGACGGGAGCACGCAGACCATCAAGTTCAAGCAGGCCATCATCGCCGCCGGCTCCAAGGCGGTGAAGCTGCCCTTCCTGCCGAAGGACGACCCGCGCATCGTCACCAGCACCGGCGCGCTCGAGCTGCGCCAGCGGCCGAAGAAGATGCTCGTCATCGGTGGCGGCATCATCGGCCTGGAGATGGGCACGGTGTATTCGACGCTGGGCGCGAAGCTCGACGTCGTCGAGATGCTCGACGGCCTGATGCAGGGCGCCGACCGCGATCTTGTCAAGGTCTGGCAGAAGCTGAACGCACCGCGCTTCGACAAGCTGATGCTGAAGACCAAGACGGTCGGCGCCGAAGCGACCAAGGACGGCATCCGCGTGATGTTCGAGGGCCTGGACGGCAGCAAGAGCGAAGGTGTCTACGACCTGGTGCTGCAGGCCGTCGGCCGCACGCCCAACGGCAAGAAGATCGCCGCCGAGAAGGCTGGCGTGATCGTCGGCGACCGCGGTTTCATCCCGGTCGACGTGCAGATGCGCACCAACGTGCCGCACATCTTCGCCATCGGCGACATCGTCGGCCAGCCGATGCTGGCGCACAAGGCGGTGCACGAGGCGCATGTCGCCGCGGAAGTCGCCGCGGGCCAGAAGGCGGAATTCGACGCCCGCGTGATCCCGAGCGTGGCCTACACCGATCCGGAAGTGGCCTGGGTCGGCGTCACCGAAGACGAGGCCAAGGCCAAGGGCATGAAGGTCAAGAAGGGCCTGTTCCCCTGGACGGCATCCGGCCGCGCCATCGCCAACGGCCGCGACGAGGGCTTCACCAAGCTGCTGTTCGACGAGGAGACGCACCGCATCGTCGGCGGCGGCATCGTCGGCACGCATGCCGGCGACATGATCGGCGAGGTGGCGCTGGCCATCGAGATGGGCGCCGACGCGGTGGACATCGGCAAGACCATCCACCCGCACCCGACGCTGGGCGAGAGCATCGGCCTGGCGGCCGAGGCATTCGAAGGCGCCTGTACGGACCTTCCGCCCGTCAAACGCTGATCAATGCACCCGGCGCGCGCTCAGCGCGCCGGCGTGTTGCGCGACATGCTGTCGGCGCGGGCGTCGAGCGCCGAGCGGTCGCTCGCGCCGATCTCGCCCACGACCACCGGGCAGCGCGCCGGCGCGTCGTCGCCGGCGCTCCAGCCGGCGGCTTCGTCGGCGGTCTTGTCGGCGCGTGCAATGCCCAGCGTCGTGCCCAGGCGGCTCATCGCCGCATGGGTGCGCGCGTAGGCCAGCGCGAGGTCGTGCTCGGCATTGGCGTAGGCACGGCGCGCGGTGTAGACCTCGTTCTCGGCATTCAGCAGGTCGAGCAGGCTGCGCTGACCGATGTCGAACTGCTGGCGGTAGGCGTCGCGCGCCTTCTCGATCGCCAGCGTGTTGCGCTCGAGGTAGACGAGCTGCTCGGTCAGCTTGCGCGTGTCGTTGTAGGCGATCGCCGCCACCTGGCGGGTGTCGCGGCACACACGGTCGCGCAGGTCGGCGGCCTGGTTCATCAGGCCGACCTGCTGGCGCACGCGCGCCTGGTCGGAGCCGCCGTTGTAGAGGTTCCAGTTCAGCACGATCTCGGCCGAGCCGTTGCGCTTCTGGTCTTCGACGCCGTCGACGTTGCGCCCGGCGGCGCTGCGCAGGCGCGCCTCGACGCGCGGCTGGAACGCCGACTCGCGCGCGCCGGCCGACTGGCGTGCGGCACGCAGGCCTTCGATGCTGGCGCTGATCGCAGCGCTGTTGCGCAACGATTCGGTCACTGCTTCGCCGGGGCTGGCCGGCACGCCGGGCTTGAGCATCGCCAGCGCGGGCAGTTGCGCCGGCGGCAGCTCGCCGACCACACGCTGGTAGCGTGCCGTCACGTCATGCAGGTTGGCGAGTTCGGTGGTCAGGTTCGATTCGGCCAGGGCCAGGCGCGCACCGGCCTGCTCGAGGTCGACGCCACGGCCGACGCCGGCCTTGACGCGTGACTGGATCTGCAGGAAGGCGTAGCGGTGCTGGACGTAGTTGTCCTCGGCCAGTTGCACCAGGCGGCGGAAGCGCTGCACGTCGTAGTGCGCGCGCGCGGCCTCGAGCACGGTCTGCTCGGTGGTCTCCATCAGCTCGAAGTAGCGCGCCAGGCGGTCATGCGTCAGGCGGGCCACGTCCTTGCTCGTGCCCAGGCCGTCCCACAGCAGCTGCGTCAGGCTCAGGCCGACCTGGCTGCGGTTGAGCGACTGCGATTCGTCGGGGATGCGGCCGGTGATGCGGTCGTTGTCGCGGCCGACGCTGGCGTTGAGGTCGACACGCGGCAGGAAACCGCCGCGCACCACGTCCACCGCATCGGTGGCCGAGCGGTAGGCGTTGAAGCGCGCCGTGACCTCGGGATTGGTGCTGACCGCCTTCTGCGCCGCTGCACGGAGCGGTTCGATGTTCTGAGCGACACTGCTGCCCGCGGCCAGGAGCAGCGTCACGGCTGCGCAGATCGCCCTCGATTTGAAATGCATGGTTCTCCGGTCCGTCGAATCGCCGCGATGACGCAGCGCAAGCGAGAGGAAGTGTAGTGAGGACTGACGCAGGCCCTGTCGGCAGTGATGGATCTCACGAAGTTTTTCACGGCTGAACATCACGCCCGAGGGCTGTTTGCAACAGATTGCGTACGGAATTCCGCGTCTGCGCCGGCTTAGGCCCTCAAGCTGCCGCTTGAAGCGACGAGAACAAGTCGTCGATGCGCCTACCGATGCCGCAGTGCCTGTCACGTCCGGTCGCCCAGGCCGCTGCCCTCTGGCTGCGGCGCTTGGTCGTGGCCGCGTCTGTCGTGCTGCTGCTGGCGGGCACTGCCAGCCGAGCCTGGGACCGCGATCGCATGACTGCCGCCGCGCAGCGCACCGGTGCGCGTGCCGCGGCGGCTGCCCAGGCGCTGCAGGCACTGCTCGCCGAGGCGCCGGCCAACGACGAGCCGGCCCTGCTCGCTGCCGTCAACGACTTCTTCAACCGGCGTGTGGTGTTCATCGACGATGCCGCGGTCTGGGGCCAGGACGACTACTGGGCCAGCCCGCTCGAGATGCTCGAGAAGGGCCGCGGCGACTGCGAGGACTACGCGATCGCCAAGTACTTCAGCCTGCTGGGGGCCGGCGTGCCGATGGCGCGGCTGCGGCTGGTCTATGTGCGCGCGGCGATCGGTGGGCCGGGCGGCGCGGTGCAGGCGCACATGGTGCTCGCCTGGTACGCGCAGCCCGGCGCCGAGCCGCTGATCCTCGACAACCTGATCGGCGAGGTGCGCCCCGCCTCGCGCCGGCCGGACCTGACGCCGGTGTTCAGCTTCAACGGCGAGGGGCTGTGGCAGGGCGCGGCCGGCGCAGCCGCCGGCGACCCGACGGCGCGGCTGTCGCGCTGGCGCGAGGTCCTTGCGAAGGCGCGTGCGGAGGGGTTCCAATGAGAGCAGGGAGAACAAGATGTCGTTGATCGGCCAGATCTGGCTCAAGCTGTTCGTGGTGCTGATGCTGGCTTTCGTCGGCAGCGTGGCGGTGCACACCGACGCGCTGCGCGGCACGCTGCAGACGCAGCTGCGGCTGAAGAACGCCGACAACGCGACTGCGATCGCGCTGGTGCTGTCGCAGCAGAAGGGCGACGCGGCGCTGATGGAACTGGTCATGTCGGCGCAGTTCGACACTGGCTTCTACCGCCGCATCCGCTTCGTCGCCGCTGACGGTGAGCAGCGCTACCTGCGCGAGGCCGCGCCGCAGCCGCTGGACGCGCCGGCCTGGTTCGAGCGCCTGCTGCCGATCGAGGCGCCGGCCGGCGTGGCCCAGGTGTCGGACGGCTGGCGCGCGCTCGGCCGCGTCGAGGTGCAGAGCCAGGACACCTTCGCCCACGACGAGCTCTGGTACGCCGTGCAGCACGCCGGCGCCGCGATGGCGGTGGTCGGCCTGCTGGCCGCGCTGGCCGGCGCGCTGATCGTCAACCGCATCCGCCGCCCGCTCGAGCTGACCGTCGAGCAGGCGCGCTCGCTCGAGCGCGGCGAGTACGTCACCGTCGCCGAACCGTCGGCGCCGGAACTGCGCCGCCTGGTGCGCGCGATGAACTCGATGGTGGCGCGCCTGAAGCTCGTCTTCGAGGGCCAGGCCACGCAGGTCGAGACGCTGCGCCGCCAGGCCAACTGCGACCCGCTGACCGGCCTGTCCAACCGCGCGCACTTCATGGGCCAGCTCGGCACCGTGCTGCAGCGCGAGGACGGCAGTGCCGAAGGCGGGCTGGTGCTGCTGCGCGTGATCGATCTCGCCGGCCTGAACCGCGCGCTCGGCCACGATGCGACCGACGGGCTGATCCGTGCGATCTCGCAGGCGCTGCAGGCCTACACGCTGCGCGTCAAGGGCTGCTTCGTCGGCCGCCTGAACGGTTCCGACTTCGCGATGTGCCTGCCGGTCGGCGGCGTGGCGGAGGAAACCGCGCGTGCGCTGGCCGAAGGCCTGAGGGCCGTGCTGCCCGCGATCGGGCAGCAGGCGGCGGTGGCCGCAGGCGCGGTGGAGCTGCAGCGCGGCGCGCCGATCGCGGAGCTGATGGGCATGGCCGACCTGGCGCTGGCGCGCGCCGAGGCGCAGGGCGCCTTCGCGGTGGCCACTGCCGGCGAGTCCGGCGCGCTCGTCAAGCTCGGCGAGGGCGGCTGGCGGCGACGCCTCCACGAGGCACTGGCCGAAGGGCGGGTCGGTCTCGTCGAGTACCCGGTGCGCGCGAGGAGCGGCGAGATGGTGCACCTGGAATGCCCGCTGCGTGTGCAGATCGAGCCGGAGGGTGCGCTCGAGCCGGCTGCGCGCTGGCTGCCGCTGGCGGCGCGCGCGCGCCTCACGGCGATGCTGGACGAGCGCGCCCTGGCGCTGGCGCTGGCCGCCATCTCGGCCGACGGGCAGTCCCGTGCGGTCAACCTCGCCGTCGCCTCGCTGGCCGACAGCGGATTCGCTGCGCGGCTGCGCGCGCAACTGCTGCAGGCGCCGCGCGCGGCACGCCAGGTCTGGCTGGAGGTGCCCGAGATCGCCGCGGCCGAGCACTTCGAGCTGGTGCGCGAACTCGGCCGGCAGTTGCGGCCGGTGGGCGCGCGTGTCGGCCTCGAACATGCCGGCGAGCGGCTCGGCCGCATCGAGCGCTTGTTCGAACTGGGCCTGGACTACGTCAAGCTCGATGCCGCCGTCACGCTGGGCATCGGCCGAGACAGCACGCGCGCCGGCTTCGTGACCGGCGTGGCGGCGATGCTGCACAGCCTGTCGCTGCAGGTGATTGCAGAGGGTGTGAGCGACGCCGCCGACGCCGAGGCGCTGTGGCAGTGCGGCGTCGACGCGCAGACCGGCCCCTGGGTCAGCGGGCAGTCCGCACGCCGCGGCTGAGCCGCAAGCGCAGGGCAAGCGCCACGGGCTGGCGAGACGCCAGCCCGTCTGATCTCAGCTGCCGGTGCTGTCGACGATCAGCTTGCCGCGCGTCAGCAGCTCCTGGACGATCTGTGCATCGGTGGCGCCGCTGCCCAGTCCGAGCGCTCCCGGCAGATCCACACCCTGCAGCACGATGGTCTGGTCGGTGGCGCCAGCCGAGTAGGCGCCGTCGGTGTACTGGCCGGTCGAACTGATGCGGATCGTCGTCGAGGCCGTGGCGCCGCTGCCGCTGACCGCGAAGTCGAGGAAGTTGGCCAGGTTGCCAGCGGTGTTGCCGGCACCGAGCACGTCGCCCGACAGCAGGTCGCGCAGGTCCAGCACGTCGCCGCCGGCCGACACCGCGCCGACGTTGAAGTCGGTGATCGTGTCGACCGCCGGCGTGCCCGCGCTGCCCGCGTCGGCCAGTGACCAGGCGAACACGTCGGCCGTGCCGTCGGCGGCGCCCGCCGCCGCACCGCCGGTGAGCGTGTCGTCGCCGGCGCCGCCGCGGATCAGGTCGCTGCCGGTGCCGCCGAGGATGATGTCGTTGCCAGCATCGCCCCACAAGGCGTCGCTGGCGGCTCCGCCGTTGATCGAGTCGTTGCCATCGCCGCCGCGCACCAGGTCCTCGCCGTTGCCAGAGCTCACGGTGTCGTTGCCGCCCAGGGCATTGACGAAGTTGTCGCCGTTGTTGCCGTTGATCGTGTTCGCAGCGCCTGAGCCGGTGTAGCTCGTCCCGTCGGCGGAATCGGCGAGCAGGGTGATCGTCGACGAGTCGGACGCTTCCGCACCGGTGCTGGTCTCGCGTGTCACCGCAGTGACGGTCAGCGCCGTGGGCGTGTTGTGGTTCGCCGGCAGCGTGAGTGTCAGGCCGTCGAGTTGCGCCGCGGTGAACTGCCACACGCCGCCGCCGTTGTTGGTGCCGGCACTGAAGCTGAACCCGGCAGGCACGCCCGAGACCAGCACACGCAGGGTTTCGGAACCATCGACGTCGACCCGCGTGGCCAGGATGGGGAAGTTGACGGTGGCGGCCGTGTCTTCCTGCACCACGGTGACGATGGTCGTGTCGCCGGCCACCACCGGCGCGTCGGCCACCGCCGTCACCAGCACGGGCAGCGTGCCCGTGGTGGTGGCTGTCTGACCGGTCGACTCGGTTGCGGTCGCCGTGACGGACAGGTTGATCGTGCCCGCGTAGTGCAGCGGCGGCGTGATCGTCAGGTTGTTGAGCGACCAGCTCGTCACCACCACGCTGGTGTTGCCCGCGGTGGCGGTGAAGGTGTTGGTGCCGTCGCTGATGACCGCGCCGACCGGGATGCTGCCGATGCGCAGGCTGAGCGTCTCGGAGCCGTCGGTGTCGTTCAGGCTTGCGGAGATGCTGCCCAGGCGAATCGCCGTGTCCTCGCTTCCGCCGGCGCCGCCGGGGTAGTAGCCGCCGTCGCCGTTGGGCACCATCGGGCCGGCCACCGTCGGGCTGCTGCTGAAGTCGCTCGCGCTCGTGTAGATGCGGAAGTTGCTGGTGTTCAGGTCGACCGAGGCAGCGCCGTTGACCGACATGTTGATGTCGAGGTCGCCGACGCCGTCGCCGTTGTAGGCGATCACCTCGAGCGAGTAGTAGCCGGACACCGACGGCGTGAAGCCGGAGGCCGTGAACGCGCCCCAGTTGTTGAAGCCGACGCCGTAGACGCTGTTGCCGCCGAGCTTGACGGCCAGCGTGTCGTCGCGGCTGCCGGTGACCTCGTAGGTCTGGCCGGCCGTCAGGTAGATGAAGCCGGTGTAGCGGTAGGCGTCGTCGACGTTGAGGTCGGGGATCGAGATGTCGGTGACGACGCTGGTCGAAGTGCGCGTGGCAGCCTCGACCGCCGTCTCGACCGTGGCGATGTCGCCGGCGTTGGCCGAACTGACCGAGCCGATGTCCTGGAAGAAGTCGCGCACGAGGCCGGTGCTCGGCGGCAGGCTCGGCGGTGTGCTCGTGCCGCCGGTGCTCGAGGTTCCGTTGATGACCAGCGTCGGCGCATCGGCCACCGCGGCGATGTTGACCGTCACGCTCGCCGTCGACGTGCCGCCGCGACCGTCGGACACCGTGTAGGTGAACGTGGCCGGGCCGCTGTAGTTGGCCGTCGGCGTGAAGACGATGTTGCCGCCGGACAGCGCCACCGTGCCGTTGACGGCGTCCTGAACGCTGGTGATGGTCAGCGTGTCGCCGCTGTCGGCGTCGCTGTCGTTGCCCAGCAGGGTGGCCGGCACGATGGTCAGCGCCGTGTCCTCGGTTCCCGGCCCGCTGTTGGCGTTGGCCACCGGCGCGTCATTGGTGCCGGTCACGGTGATGACCAGATTGGCAGTCGACGTCGCGCCGTTGTCGTCGGTCACCGTGTAGGGCACGGTGATGATCTGCTGCTGGCCGACGCCGAGCGACTGGTAGGCCGCGTCGGCGGGGTTGAAGCTGTAGCTGCCGTTGCTGTTGAAGGTCAGGCCGGCCGGGGCCGCGCCGTTGAGCGCGTAGCTGAGCGTGGCGCCGGTGTCGACGTCGGTCGCGGTGACCGCGCCGTTGACCACGGCCGCATCCTCGGCGACCGTGAAACCCGCAGCCTGCGCGAGCGGCGCGTCGTTGAGGCCGTTGACGGTGACGGTGATCGTGCGCTGCGTGCCATCGGTGCTGGTGACGACGAAGCTCTCCGTCGGCGCGCTGCCGGCCGGCAGGGCCTGCACGTTCGCAGCCGCATTGTTCAGCGTGTAGCTCCACACGCCGCCGGCGCTGATCGAGAAGCTGCCGTAGGTGCCGGGCGTGCCGCTCTGCGCCACGAAGCTCGACTGGCCGGCGTCCGGGTCGGTGATGACCAGTGTGCCGCCGGTCGACAGCGTGGTGTCTTCCTGCACCGCGCCGGCCAGCGGGCCGGTGATGGTCGGCGCGTCGGCGGCGCCGGTGATGGTGAAGGTGATGGTCGCCTGCGAGGTGGCGCCGGCGGTGTCACGCATCGTGTAGGTGAACGACTCGGTGACCACCTGGCCGGCGAGCAGCGCCTCGGCTGCGGGGCGGTTGGCCGCGTAGCTGTAGGAGCCGTCCGCGTTCAGCGTCAGCGTGCCGTAGGTGCCGGGCAGGCCGGTTCCCACGGTGCCGCCGGTGGCGCCGAAGCTGATGGCCGAGACGGTGCGCGAGTCGCCGCTGTCGATGTCGGTGTCGTTGGCGAGAACGCCGGTGGCGGCGGTGGTGGTGAGCGTGGCGTTCTCGGCCAGCGCGCCGCTGTCGGCCACGGCCACCGGTGCGTCGTTCGTGCCGGTGACGGTGATGACGAGGTTGGCGGTCGAGGTGGCGCCGGTGTTGTCGGTGACCGTGTAGGGAACCGTGATGACGGTCGACTGGCCGACGCCGAGCGACTGGTAGGCGGCGTGCGACGGGTCGAAGCTGTAGCTGCCGCCGCTGTTGAAGCTCAGGCCCGCCGGAGCCGCACCATTGAGTGCGAAGGTCTGCGTGGCGCCGGCGTCGACGTCCGTGGCGGAGACCGAGCCGCTGACGATCGCGGCGTCCTCGGCGACGGTGAATGCGGCGGCCTGGGCGACGGGTGCGTCGTTGGTGCCGGTGACCGTGATCACCAGGTTCGCGGTCGAGGTGGCACCGGCGTTGTCGGTCACCGTGTAGGGCACGGTGATGACCTGCGACTGCCCGGCAGCCAGCGACTGGTAGGCCGCGTTGGCGGGGTCGAAGCTGTAGCTTCCGTTGGCGTTGACCACCAGCCCGGCCGGCGCTGCGCCGTTCAGCGCAAAGCTCAGGATGGCGCCTGCATCGGCGTCGGTGGCAACCAGCGCGCCGCTGACCACCGCCGCATCCTCGGCGACCGCGAAGGCGGCGGGCTGGGCGACCGGTGCATCGTTGACCGGCGTGACGTTGATGGTCGTGCCGGCGTTGACGGTGACCGTGCCATCCGAGACGGCGTAGGTGAAGCTGGTGCTGGTCGATGCGAGCAGATCCGCCGGGGCGTCGAACTGCAGGCCGGCGAGCTGGGCGGCGGTGAGCACCTGGCCGTTGGTGACGGGGGTACCGTCAGCCAGCGTGATCGTGCCGACCGAGGGCAGGCCGGTGACCGTGATCGTCAGGGCATTGCCATCGACATCGGTCGGTGCCACCAGGCCCAGCGGCGTATTGGCCGATTCCTCGGCGACCGTGAGTGTGGAGTTGGAGACGACTGGCGCATCGTTGACCGGCGTGACGTTGATGGTCGTGCCAGCATTGACGGTGACCGTACCGTCGGAGACGGCGTAGGTGAAGCTGGTGCTGGTCGAAGCCAGCAGATCCGCCGGGGCGTCGAACTGTAGCCCGGCGAGCTGGGCCGCAGTGAGCACCTGGCCGTTGGTAACCGGCGTACCGTCGGCCAGCGTGATCGCGCCGACTGAAGGGAGACCCGTGACGGTGATCGTCAGCGTGTCGCCGTCGACGTCCGTCGGCGCGGTCAGGCCCAGCGGCGTATTGGCCGACTCTTCAGCGACGGTGATCGTCGAGTTGGACGCGACCGGTGCGTCGTTGACCGGCGTGACGCTGATGGTCGTGCCTGCATTGACAGTGACCGTCCCGTCTGAGACCGAGTACGTGAAGCTCGTGGACGCTGAGGCGAGCAGATCCGCCGGCGCGTCGAACTGTAGGCCGGCAAGCTGAGCGGCGGTGAGCACCTGGCCGTTGGCGACTGGCGTGCCATCGGCCAGCGTGATCGAGCCCAAGGCAGGCAGGCCGGTGACGGTGATCGTCAACGCATCGCCGTCGATGTCTGTCGGAGCCGTCAGGCCCAGCGGCGTGTTGGTCGATTCCTCGGCGACCGTGATCGTCGAGCTGGAGACGACCGGTGCATCGTTGACCGGCGTGACGCTGATGGTCGTGCCGGCGTTGACGGTGACCGTGCCGTCCGAGACGGAATAGGTGAAGCTGGTCGACGTGGAGGCGAGCAGGTCTGCCGGGGCGTCGAACTGCAGGCCGGCGAGCTGCGCGGAGGTGAGTACCTGGCCGTTGGTAACCGGCGTGCCGTCAGCCAGCGTGATCGTGCCGACCGAGGGCAGGCCGGTGACGGTGATGGTCAGCGCATTGCCGTCGATGTCTGTCGGCGCGGTCAGGCCCAGGGGCGTGTTGGCTGACTCTTCAGCGACGGTGATGGTCGAGCTGGAGGCAACCGGTGCATCGTTGACCGGCGTGACGCTGATGGTCGTGCCGGCATTGACGGTGGCGGTGCCGTCGGAGACGGAGTAAGTGAAGCTGGTCGACGTGGAGGCGAGCAGATCCGCCGGCGCATCGAACTGCAGCCCGGCGAGTTGAGCGGCGGTAAGCACCTGGCCGTTGGTGACGGTGGTGCCGTCAGCCAGCGTGATCGTGCCGACCGAGGGCAAGCCGGTGACGGTGATCGTCAACGCATCGCCGTCGATGTCTGTCGGAGCCGTCAGGCCCAGCGGTGTGTTGGCCGACTCTTCGGCGACGGTGATCGTCGAGCTGGAGGCGACCGGCGCGTCGTTGACAGGCGTGACGCTGATCGTCGTGCCGGCATTGACGGTGACGGTGCCGTCGGAGACGGAGTAGGTGAAGCTGGTGCTGGTGGAGGCGAGCAGATCCGCCGGCGCGTCGAACTGCAGGCCGGCGAGTTGAGCGGCGGTGAGCACCTGGCCGTTGGTGACGGCGGTGCCGTCTGCCAGCGTGATCGTGCCCACGGCTGGCAGGCCCGTGACGGTGATGGTCAACGCATCGCCATCGATGTCTGTCGGCGCGGTGAGACCCAGAGGCGTATTGGCCGACTCTTCGGCGACCGTGATCGTCGAGCTGGAGGCGACCGGTGCATCGTTGACTGGCGTGACGTTGATGGTCGTGCCGGCATTGACGGTGACCGTGCCATCCGAGACGGCGTAGGTGAAGCTGGTGCTGGTCGAGGCGAGCAGATCCGCCGGCGCGTCGAACTGAAGACCGGCGAGCTGGGCTGCGGTGAGGACTTGCCCGTTGGCGACCGGCGTGCCATCAGCCAGCGTGATCGACCCGACGGCAGGCAAGCCGGTGACGGTGATCGTCAACGCATCGCCGTCGATGTCTGTCGGAGCCGTCAGGCCCAGCGGTGTGTTGGCCGACTCTTCGGCGACGGTGATGGTCGAGCTGGAGGTGACGGGCGCGTCGTTGACCGGCGTGACGCTGATCGTCGTGCCAGCGTTAACGGTGACCGTGCCATCCGAGACGGAGTAGGTGAAGCTGGTGCTGGTCGAAGCCAGCAGATCCGTCGGTGCGTCGAACTGCAGCCCGGCGAGCTGGGCGGCGGTGAGCACCTGGCCGTTGGTGACGGCGGTGCCGTCGGCCAGCGTGATCGTGCCCACGGCAGGCAGGCCCGTGACGGTGAT